>NBLI01000131.1 GCA_002084535.1 Candidatus Zhuqueibacterota bacterium 4572_119 | reverse complement strand
TATGGACACAACACTTGGCGGCGATCCCATTGATTGAAACCAGCCGTTAATGCCCCACATCAGAACAAAAAAGAAAAAATAACTATTAAAACCGAGAATAAGATTTACAATAGCAGAAACTAAAAGCCCGGTGGACATGAACCTTTTAATATTGGCTCGGTCAGAAAGAAAGCCATTAGTAAATTTGCCAACAGCGTACACATAAAACATTACTGAGCCCATTATTCCCAATTGTGTTACATCAAGAATTCCCGCATCCACCATTGGTTTTTTTGCCACTGAAAGAGTTAGCCTCACAATATAGAAAAATCCATAACCAAATACAACCGAAAGTATGACACTCAAGCGTTTTTGATTATACATTTTGTTTATTTTATTCTGATCAGAAATTAATGGTTTATCCTGACCGGTTTTCCAGAAACTAAAAATCTTTTTAAGCACTTTAAGTTTTTCCTTTCAACAGTTCTATAAACTAAAGAAACATCAGCTCAAATTATTTATAATTTAAACAAAATAGCAGCCTTCAACTCACCATCTACCACCCAACCCGGATAGGCGTCATGAAGCTTTGTAATAAAAGAGGTACACTTTCGCATCGCTTTTTCATCCCAGGGGCTGTCTTTTTTGAAGGCGTGGTCAAACGAGAATTCCGGAATTTTTATCAGACCGGACTCTGTTTCAAGAAGCCAGATGGTCATATCCATGCGACCGAAAAGCCCATCGCCAAAATCCAGTTTTCCGGGAGCAACCACCCACTCATCCGCGGAGATACCAGCAACTTTTTTTAAAATAGTCTCGGAAGGAATTCCCAGTTTACCCAATGCCGGGTAGATTTTTGAGAATGCTGCCAAAGTCATTGTGGGCTGCTCATCCAATTTAACGGAATTTGAAACAGAAAAAGTTGTTTCTTCTCCACCATTTGCTACTGAATAATAGACAATATCAGATTCCAGTTCAATGTCGCCATATTTTGATGTGTAGCCATCAGCCAGGCGTAAGTCAACTGCTGCCGCATCTTCTGGTTTGTTTCGGCGGAATTTCACACTGTACTCAAAGCCCGCTTGCTTCTGCCCATCCTTATACTTCACTTTCTGGCGCAGCAGATAACCTGCTTTTCGCAAGTCCAATTCAGGAGTATCAAAAAAGCTGACTTCTTTGTGCTTCAGTTTTAATGGATTTTCCGATGCAATTACTGAAATCCCTTCTGCTTCCGCAACTTCCTTAATTATTTTCCAATACGCTTCAAAACCCGCGGTATAGTTTTCAAACTTTTCCGGATTTAACAAGAGCTTATATTCACTTGAATTAATTTTAAATTCTTTGGATTCTTCCTTCTGACTTTTATTACAACCAAAAAAAATAAGGACAACACTCATTACAATGAAAAACCAACTATATCTCTTCATTTTTCGCTCCAGTTTTTTCTGTTAATTGTTTTCCTCTTGTTCATCACTCTTCATTTCAGTAATTGTTTTTGCTATATTTGCGCTATAAACAGTTATTTGTTTTAACAGGTCCATTAACTCCATGTGAATCTCATGCGTCCCAACAGATTCTGAACGTTCCTGTCGTACCCTTTCCAAATGTTTCAACCGATATTTGGATTCCAGGTCAATGTATTTTTCTTCCTTTTCCATGATCTTAATTGCTTTTTTTATATCGAGTTCCTCTAATGTTTCTCTCAACCTGCTAATCTGTTTGCATGCTTTGGTATGATATATTTCCAGTTCTTCTTTCCCCTCAGGTGAGAAATCCATCCCCAATTTTCGTTTCTTGCTAATCAGGGGAATAATATTTTTGTCAATAATATCTCCAATACTTTCCATATCTTTGACAACAGAAATCATGGCAAAAACCTCTTTTGCCTGGTCTTTATTTAATTCCTTTCTGCTAATTTCAATTTGATATTCAGATATTTTTTCTTCCAGGAAATCTATTTTTTTCTCCCGCATCTGTATTCCTTCAATCAGGGACAATTGAGGGAAAATTTCATCCTGCCGTGGTTGATCAGAAACAAATGTATGGAGTGTCGCCCTCAGCATTCTGCCAAGGATTTTTGCCATTCGCAATATTTCCGCACGGGCAAGATCCATTGCCATAGCTGGTGTCGCTATTTTTTTAAAATCCAAATGCCAAAGCGATGGCTGGATGCCCGTGCTCCTTTCCTCTTCGGGCAAAATTTTCATAATCACTTTAGCAAACAAAGTTGTAAATGGCAAAAAGATAATAGCAAGCCCAACATTAAAAACTGTATGCGCGTTGGCGATTTGCCGAGGAGTCTCTGCTGCGAGTTTTTCCACACCAGTCCCTTCAGCCACAGGAGAAAGCCAACGAATTAATTCAGCAAACCAGGGAATCCAAAAAATAAAGATTAAAACACCAGCAATTTTGAATAGAACATGACCAAGAGCCACCCGTTTCGCTTCTCTCATCGTTCCGATACTTGCCAAACCCGCGGTAACACAAGTTCCAACATTAGCCCCAAAAATTAACGGGATACCGGCATCTAATGTTAAAAGTCCCTGTTGTGCCAAAACAATAATAATACCTGTAAAAGCGCTGCTACTCTGAATTAATGCTGTAAATAGTGTTCCTACTAACAGGCCCAGTAAGGGATTTTCTAATCCACGCAGCATATCAATAAACGGCTGATAGGTTCGTAACGGCTTCATGGCATCGGACATTAATTTCATTCCGAAAAATAGAATGCCAAAACCAAGCAAAGCCTCACCAAAATATTTTTGTGAATCATTTTTTGCAAACATTGTCAAAGCGAAACCAGCCGCAATCATCAGCAAAGCATAATCGGTCAATTTAAAAGCGATAAGTTGCGCTGTAACTGTGGTGCCAATATCAGCGCCCAGAATTACGCCCAATGATTGTATAAATGTCATCAGCTCTGCCTGTACAAAACTCACTAACATGACGGTAGTCGCGCTGCTGCTTTGTATCACCATTGTCACAAATGCGCCGACTATCATAGCGACAACTCGATTATTTGTTAAGGCTGACAGAATATTCCGCATCCTGCTTCCGGCAGCTTTTTTCATGCCGTCGCTCATTTTTCCCATTCCATAAAGGAATAGCGCTAATCCACCAAACAAGGTCATTATTAGAGGCGCCCACGCAATCGAGTCAGTTGGTGAATTATCCGCAAATATTAATTGCGGAAAAATGAATATTAATAATATAAATAGTACTGCTATTATTTGATTTTGTTGTTTGGTAAAATATTTCATTTGAGTTTGATTCCGTTTACTATTTTTAATCGCTATGACCTGTAAACCTGCATTAAAAAAACATTCTGTACAAAAAACAGTGAAACAAAAGAAATTGCTGCTGCAGTAATTGGTGTTGTAACCCAGCCGGACGCTATTCTGCCCAGTATCCCGTAATTAACTCCTTTACCACCTTTCGCAAGGCTTATACCAATGACTGCGCCGACCACCGCCTGCGAACTGGAAACCGGCACTAATGGAAAGGCAGGTAATCCATATGAAAGTAACAAATTTTGCAAACCCTGTGAAGCAAAAATAAAAAGTACCAGAGATTCAGCTATAATAACCACCAGAGCCATGACAGGAGTTAATTTAAATAGGTCGTTTCCCACGGTCAACATCACTTTGTATGAATATGTATAAACACCAACAGCAATCGCCAATCCCCCAATTGAAAATAACAACTGAGTACCTGTAAAATTCACTCCTAATATATGCAAATCTTTAAACGGTGCAGCAGGAACAAACACTCCCATTACATTAGCGATGTTATTTGCTCCCAAACTATAAGCGCCAAAAGCGCCAACTAAAATCAAACCTAATCGATTATATGCATCCAGCTCCAATAAATGTATTTTTGATTTATGCAGAAACAGTCTGAATATATGAAAAATTACAAAAGAAAATACTCCAGCCAAAACCGGGCAAAAAACCCAGGTGGAAACAATCGTTGTCAATGAATTCATATCAGTTGGTGAATGTGTAAACAGGTTCCAGCCGACAATCGCTCCGACGATAGCCTGGGAAGTTGAGACGGGTAATTTTAGCTTTGTCATCCAGGCGACAGTAATTGCTGCTGCGAGAGCTACGGTAAAGGAGCCAGCCAGAGCATTAACCGCGCCTAACTTTCCCAATGTGTGTGTCGCTCCAGCACCGCTAATTACAGCTCCCAATAAAACAAAAATACCACCGATCAACGCGGCAGTTTTGAATTTTATCATTCGGCTGCCTACTGCTGTTCCGAAAATATTCGCCGCATCATTGGCTCCAAGAGACCATCCCAAAAACAATCCACTTAACAAATAAAACCAAATCAAAATTATTACTTCCTTTTTTATTCCGATCTTTTTATTGTAGCAATCGCCAAACGATCCGTTACACTCTCTGCATTGTCAGAAATATTTTCAATATGCAAAGCAAAATACCGCATGTGTATTTTTTGACTTAAATGAATATCCTTCCGAAAAATGTTCCATTTAATTTTATCCCCTATTTTATCCGCTTCTTTTTCATAAAATAAAACTTTATTAGTATGATCGCGAACTGAAGTAATATCTCTGAAATACGAGCGAATAGCGACGACTAATGATTCCAATGCAGATATTGACGCATCAGTCAAATCCAGGAACAACTTGTGCAAATCAGGCAATATATCAGGGATTTCAACATAAAACTGCTTGAGAGTTTCGGCTGTAACATTTAGCACGTTGTCCGTACTTTCAATAATCCCTAAAACATCCCCTCTCGCGTCAGGGATCAGTGTGTGCAGATAAAGCTTATTAATAATCTCACGTCGGATTCTATCAGCATGGCTTTCCAATTCATCCAAATCCTTCATTCGTTTTTCAAATTCATCCTGCATTCCTTCAAGGTAATATTTGATACCCTGCTTAAACAGCAATCCGCCTCGGACAACGCAATCTAAATATTCATCAATTTGGCCTTCAATTTCTTTTGTTCTTTTCAGCAAGATTGCCATTATTTTCCTCGCATTTTATTTAGCAGATTTTTTCTTTGCGAATTTTTGTTTTAATATCGGATAACCAAACGAAGCTGCCGCCAATATCAGCATGACCAGACTAAAAGGACGAGTAAAAAAGATCGACGCGTCACCCATTAGCATAGTACGGCGGAAATTTGCTTCCACCATAAAACCAAGAATTAATCCTAAAACGACCGGCGCTGTCGGATATTTGTACCGTTTTAATATCCATCCCAGGACGCCAAACCCAAGGCAGGTGCCGACATCAAACAGCGAATTATTTACTGAGTAACTACCAATGAATGATAGCGCCATAATAATTGGATAAAGAATTGATTTGGAAGCGGAAATTATTTTTACCCATAAATGCCTGCCAAAAATACCCAGTACAAGCATAAAAACATTAGCCACCAATAGACTGGCAAATAAACCGTAAACAATGTCCGCGTGTTTAATAAATAACTCTGGGCCCGGAACCAACCCATGCAATAATAAAGCGCCAATCAAAACAGCAGTTGAAGCGCTGCCCGGGATTCCAAGCGCCAACAAAGGCACTAAAGCGCCTCCAACTGACGCGTTATTTGCCGACTCCGGCGCTGCTACGCCTTCTAAAGCGCCATGACCAAATTTCTCCGGATGTTTGCTGGTACGTTTCGCTTCATTATAAGCGATAAAAGTTGCAATTGCAGAACCTGCCCCCGGTACAGTACCAATCAGCGTCCCTAATAGTGAAGACTGACCTATAAAGAGTCGGCAATTTTCCGGACAACTTCTGTACCGTTTTATTGAACGGCTTAAACTTTTCTAAATTTACAAACACTTCCCCTAAAGCAAAAAGACCGATTAACGCGGGGATAAATGTAAAACCATCTGCTAACTCCGCGACGCCAAAAGTAAAGCGTAAATAACCGGTAAAAGGATCCATGCCAAAAGTTGTTAACAGCAAACCAATAGCAGTTGCTATAAAACCTTTTAAATAATTTTCAGATGAGAGGGATGAAACAATGGTTAATCCTAACAGGGCTAAAGAGAAATATTCCGGAGGACCAAATTTTAGTGTGAATTTTGCCAGCGGTACCGAAAACAGGATCAAAATAATCGTACCAATTATTCCACCGGCAGTAGATGAAATAATCGAAATCCCCAACGCCAAACCAGGTTTACCCTGTTTTGTCAGAGGATACCCATCAAAAGACGTGGCAACCGCTCCCGGCGTTCCGGGTGTATTAATGGCAATGGCGGTAATTGATCCTCCATAGTTTGAGGCTGAATAGACTGCCGCCAATAAAATCAAAGCAAGCAAAGGATCCATACCATAAGTGAATGGCACAAGCAATGCCACCCCAATTGACGGCGATAACCCTGGCATTACACCAGCCATGATTCCAAAAACAACACCCGCCAAAATCACCATTATAGGCAGCCAGCCCGCAAGGTGTCCGAATCCATCAATAAGATTTGTTAAAATTTCCATTTATTTTTATCCTGAAGAGAGATGAATTTTTTAATTCTATCCCTCAATATTTTGTCAATTTCAAATATCTAAGTTTTTTTTTATCCTGTAATCCTGTCAAATAATTTTTTATTCAAACAATGTTCCCAAGGGCAAAGGTATCTGTAACATCTTGTAAAAAAACAGATAAGCAAACAATACAAAACCAGCCGAACTGGCAATAATAAAAACATATTTACGATAGGAAAGAATTAAAATACCGCATATAAGAAAAAGCAGAGTACTGATAAAATAACCAACAACATTTATTATTATTAAATATAAAACCATCATAGCGACAAAAACAACAACCAATCCAATTTTTTGTTCCGGATCTTTTTTAATTTGCTCTTCTGGCTTTCGCATTGTATTTATCAATTGCCATATTGAGAAAATAAGTAATGTAAAAATCCAAATACGGGGAATGGATGCTGGTCCCACTGACTTTGTCAATGAACCTTGTGGAAAATTAAATGTGAGATAATAGAAAAACAAACCGATTACGATCAAGATTGCTGAAAAGATCATAACACCGGTTGGCTTCTTTTTCAATATCTTTAATATTAACATTGATAGCAGCGCTACCGCGACCACCAATCCCGCTAATACAAACCAGATGTTTTTTTGTGATCCATTTCCACTGCTTATTACGCCTGCTTTATTCAAATATTTAACAGCTTCAACGTTATCATCGGCAATCATCTGGGAAAATGTTTCACTGTCATAAAAAACAGGTTGTGCTGATGTTGTTTCAATAAAGTTAATCCAGTCGGGGTCATTGCTTATTTGTTGAAATAAATCTTCAAGAAACTTAATAACTTCAGGATTGGTACCTTTTTTCACTGCAAAGCCGCGCCACATAATTTCATTTTCCAGTCCAAATCCTTTTTCAACAAAGGTAGGCGCGTCAGGAAAATCATTCAAACGATTCGGTGCGGCAACCGCCGCAATCATTAAATCCGGTCTCCCTTTAACATCGATCGGATTACCCACGTAAACTTTGCCGTGCTGACCTAATAACGCCACAATCGCGCCTGATCCGCCTTCAAAAGGAACCCAGTTGCCGTGAATCCCAATTTTTTCCCAGGTCTTCACAGCCATCAAATGATCGAGTCCACCAACCAATGGACCAAGCCATTTTTGATTGCCATTCTTTGCTTTGGCATCGGCAATAATTTCATCCAGTGTTCGAATGTTAGAATGGCGGTTGGTAATCAATACTTCCGGGTCAACTACCATACAGGTTAAGAAATGAAAATCATCCAGCCCAACACCGGCGTCAGTTAGCAAAACGGTTGAAATGAAAGACTTGACCACACCGAGCACTGTGTAACCATCAGCCTTTTTATCAGAAACGCGACGCATGGCTGCTAATCCAGATCCACCTGGTATGTTCTCTACAATTATGGGTACATCGATATATTTATTAGAAATAGCAGAAACTTTTCGCGCCATCAAATCAATAGCTGAACCCGCTTTGCTGTGAACCACGATGGTGATATTTTTTTCAGGATAATCGGCAAGTAGTGGGGAAAGTATCATTAACAAAAACAGGGTAATCAGTTGTATAGTTACAAATATTTTCATAGTGTTGGCAATGTTAGGTTTACTTTTTTAACCGCGAACCCACATGGGGACAGTGGGATCTAAATTTTAACTAATTAACGAGACATCATAGTGTGATGAAATCTCTCTTTTTTACCTCGGGAGATTCCCGCTAAAATCAGGCGGAAATGATAGTTGTTCTAAATATGATTAAGCTGCTATGAGATTAAATTTTAATTTTTTTTCGGTAATTCATGAAATTCGGATTTGTTTTAATCAATTTTACCATTTGGAAAATGGCTCTTTAATAAGATTGGAATTAAAATATTTAGGATCGCCAGTAACTTCTTCGCCGATCCAATCAGGAATTTCAAAATGCTGATCTTCGTCAGTTAGCTCAATTTCTGCCACGGTGAGCCCCTTGTTCTCGCCAGCGAATTCATCGACTTCCCATTTCATGCCGGCAAAATCAATAACAAAACGAGTTTTTTCGATCAAGGGTCGTTCGCAAAGCTCATCCAGCATTTCAGTAGCTTCTTTCCAGGAGATTTCGTATTCGTACTCCAGCCGTGTGGCGCCAGTCGTAATACCTTTGATGGTCAAATAACCTTTATCATCAATCGTCCTTACACGAACAACGCGTTCTTTGACAGTCGAAAGATAACCCTGGCGATAAACCGTTCCTTTTGCAAAATTACGCCACTCATCTCCTTTTATCAGGAATTTTCTTTCTATTTCTTGCGCCATAATATTCTCCTGATTAATATTTCATACCAACAGATTGTTTCATCGCTTTGATATAATTGATATTTTCAAGCTCAATCAACTCTAACTCTTTTACTGTGCTAATAACAAGTTCTGGATCGGGATGTTCAACTGCTATTGTTTTTGTATGAAATTCATTAAACTTTACTTCCGCGATTTCAACAATACAATCATTGATTGTATAACCAGAACGTTTTTTAAATACATTCACAATCTGAAGCTCGTTTGCCGGTTTAATAAGCTCATTTAAATATTCATCATACGAGTATTCGTCTTTTTGAAAATAGGGATATTTAATATTAAATGCTTTGTACACTACCGCTAAATCAGTGATATGAATTGGAAACCCGGCTTTTAAAATAGGCGTCCATTGTTCAAGTCCATTATTGTTGACCCGCAGCAGAGTTTTAATATCCATTAGTTCATCACGAATTTTTGTATTATCATTACTGGCATCGGATAAAATATATATTTCAGATGATTCTCTGACTTGTCCTTGTTCATGCTTCCGGATGTTAGCTTCACCGAAACTCAAATTTTCACCAAAAGTACGCCATTCCCAGCGAGGGATGATTTTTCCCATTTACTGTCTCCTTTAATTTATTAATAAAAACTTAATGAGCTGTAAAAATTATTTTTCAAATATTCATTTTTTATAACTCGTCTTTACTATTAAAATTTTAAGAAACTAACAATTCTATGTTACAACAGTGTTAACATTTATTTCTTTAATTTTATTCAAGAGTCCATTCTAAAAACCAGGCATTTTAAGATTTTTCATAAATTATGGTGCTATAACTTCAATATAAACAGTTTTATATATGATGAAAAAAATGTTTCTATTAATACAAATTAACATATTTTCAATTTGACAAAGATACAAATAAAATATTCTATAAAAGTGTACAAAAAGT
>NBLI01000130.1 GCA_002084535.1 Candidatus Zhuqueibacterota bacterium 4572_119 | reverse complement strand
ATTTCGATTTAAGCAATCCTAACCTGGATAAACCAGAATAGATATTTATTAATCGATAACACTTTAAAAAATAGTACTATTTTACAATCACAAAAGGTCAAGATTGAGGTACTGGTACTCAAAAACAAAAAAAAAATTAATCCAACAATTATCACAGAATTCAATTCAGAACAGTTACTATTTTTCCTTTGCCTCTACCTTTACTTATACATCAGCTATCAAATATTTAGAATTTAATATTTTGCTAAATTTGGCATAAATCTTACTATTAAGGCACAAATATATAATTAACAATAGCGCTTGTTAATGTGATACTGTTTATTAGGTCAACCTCATTAAAATCAGAAAGTAAAGTTCTTACCCGCTTCAAAAGCTTTCCTGTTCAGTTCAAGAGTTTTGGGAGGAACCCGCTTTTCCAATGCTTTTAACCAAAGTTCATCACTGAATTCCAGAAAATTTGACAAAGCACCGAGCATGATAGTATTTAAAACCCGGTCATTTCCCAAATTATCAGCCATTTGAATCCCTTCAATCATAACAATATTTTCGGTCTTTCGTTTGCAAATTGAAACAACGTCTTCCGGGTAAGGAATCTTTGAAAAGAAAACTGATAACGGTGTTATCTGCTGATTGTTGATGACAACTACACCGCCGGGTTTCAGCATATCAAGATATCGCAAAGCTTCCAATTTCTCGAAAGCCAAAAGAATATCAGCGGTACCCGGTTCAATTAGAGGTGAATGGATTTTCGCGCCGTAGCGAATCTGACTAATGACGCTCCCGCCACGTTGAGCCATGCCGTGCACCTCACTTTTTTTGGAATCAAATCCGGCAAACATTGCTCCCATCACCAAAACATCACTGGCGACCAATACTCCCTGACCGCCGACTCCGCTCATTATCACGTTAACAGCAGGTAAATTTTGACTGATTTTGATTTTATTATTTTCCATGAATCAGTGAATCGAATTCTGTCACGAATCACACAAGGCGCGTCAGCAATAATTACCGACGGTTCATCGACCCGCATTTCTTCCTTTAATACGGCAATTGTTTCCTCAATGTCATAAGGATTGATTTTAACAACACGTTTTACTCCGGCAGCCTTGCAGATTGCTTCAATATCAACCCGATTGGCTGGTTCTCTTCTCAGACTTAACCCTGAACCTGGGTGTTCCTGATGTCCGGTCATAGCAGTAATATGATTATCCAAAATGCAAATTTTTGTTGTTCCCTGGTTGTAAACAATATCGATTAAGCCGGTAATTCCAGAATGAAAAAATGTGGAATCACCAATCACGCCAATCACTTTTCCTTTCAGGTCATCACCAGTGGCTTTTTCTAAACCTTCTGCCATACCAACACTGGCTCCCATACACAGACATGAATCCATTGCCTCCAACGGCGGTAGAGCGCCCAATGTGTAACAGCCAATATCACCGGTAACTATCAGCCTCAATTTTTTAAAAGCGTAAAACACTCCACGATGAGAACAACCGGGACAAAGCACAGGTGGACGAGGTGGAATTTGCGTATCTCCCAGCACAGAACTTTGTTGAGCATCCTGCCCTTTCAGTGAAGCAGCCACTACTTTCTGGCTTAATTCACCAATTATTGGGAGTTGATTTTTGCCTTCAACTTTTAGTCCCATTGCCGCGACTTGTTCTTCCAAAACAGGATCGAGTTCTTCGATTACATAAAGTTTTTCTACCTGCGACGCGAACTCGCTGATCAGTTTTTTTGGTAAAGGAAAAGTCAATCCCAACTTTAAGATTGAGGCTTCAGGGAATACCTCTTTCGCGTATTGGTATGAAATGCCACTGGTTAAAATTCCAATTGATTTGTCCGCCCATTCAATTTTATTACACTTTGCATCGTATCCGTATTCCGCTAACTTCTTCAACCTCTCTTCAACCAGAACATGTTTTTTTCGGGCATTGCCAGGTAAAAGCACATTTTTTGAGAAATTTTTTTCATATTTTTTTACAGGGACTTCGGCACGGTCGCGTAATTCCACAATGGATTTTGAATGATTCACTCTCGTTGTTGTGCGCAAGAGAATCGGCGTATCATATTTCTCACTTAGCTCCAAAGCCAGAACCGTGAAATCTTTTGCTTCCTGGCTGTCCGCTGGTTCAAGCATGGGGATTTTTGCTGCTCGCGCGAACCACCGGTTATCCTGCTCATTCTGGGAGGAATGCATCGAGGGATCATCCGCGGTTATAATCACCAAACCTCCATTTACTCCCATATAGGATAATGAGAAAAGCGGATCAGCAGCTACATTCAAACCTACATGTTTCATGGCTGCCAAAGTTCGCGCGCCGCCCAGCGAAGCGCCAGCAACCACTTCCAAAGCGACTTTTTCGTTTGGTGCCCACTGCACATCAATTTCCTGGTATTTGCCAACATTTTCCAAAATTTCTGTACTTGGAGTGCCCGGATAAGCCGAAGCAAAATGTCCACCAGCTTCAAAAAAACCCCTGGCAATTGCTTCGTTACCGGATAAGATTGCCTTTTTCATATTATCCCTTTCTAACTTTTTAATATTTTTTCGCTTCTTCTTCATTGCGCAAAATTCTTAAAACACCCCTGGCTAACGCAATCATTTCAAATTCACCAGGCATTACAATTACTTCAGCGATAAAGTTTACTCTTTCTTTGATCCACTCAATCAGCATTTCAGATTTTGCCAAACCACCGCTAATGACAATAGCGCGCACATCTCCATTTATCACCGTCGCCATCGCTCCAATTTCTTTTGAAACCTGATAAGCCATCGCCTGATAAACTTCTTTGGCTTTGGCGTCACCTTCGTTAATTCTTCTCTCTACCTCCAAAGCGTCAGTTGTATTCAAATAAGCGGTAATTCCGCCTTTTCCCATAACCAGTTTTCTCATTTCATCCTGGGTAAATTTCCCGGAAAAACAAAGCTTGATGAACGGCTGCAAGGGCAATTCACCTGTCCTCTCCGGGGAAAAAGGTCCTGAGCTGGAAGCATCGTTCACATCCACAATCCGTCCTTTTTTTAGCGGACAAATTGAAATCCCCCCGCCAAGATGTGCCACAATAAAATTCGTATCTTCATATTCCACAGCCAATTTGTCAGCCGCCATTCTGCCAACCGCGTGAATATTCAACGTATGAGACAATGCACGTCTTTCGATTAGCGGATGACCTGAGTAACGGGCAAGCGGCTCGAATTCATCAACAGCGATGGGATCGACCACATAAGCACTGACACCAATTTTATCCGCAATCGATTTGGCAATGGCACAACCCAAATTTGCCGCGTGAACACCCTGCACACCAATTTTCGCGTCGTGAATCATTTCTTCATTCACCAAATAAGTCCCGCCCGGTATTGGTTTAATAAGACCGCCTCTGCCAACTACTGCTGATAAATGGGAAATATTTATCCCATTTTTATCCAAAAATTTAAGCACCGCGTCTTTTCTTAAATCAAATTGATCCCAAAGGTTTTCATATTTTTTTAGTTGTTCAACAGAATGGATGATTGTTTCCTCAAACTGGAGGATTTCATCTTGGAAGAGGGCTACTTTAGTGGAAGTTGATCCCGGGTTTATCGCGAGTAAACGAAATGCCATATATTTTCAAATCCTTGTTATATTAATATTGATTTTTGCATAAAATCATAATTTCATTCTTGATTACTTTCATTTTGCGTAATAATGTTATAGGAACAACATAGCAAAAATAATAATTAAAATCAATAAAAAATTTAAATTATTACCGATTGCAATTTTTATTCCACCTGCTCATCCGGACTATTAAGGGATGGTTTGAAAAAACACCATTTGCCAGAGCAAAAAAATATTTCAATTTACAAACGATTTTACTTGAAAATTATCAACTATCTATGTATATTGAACTAAATTTTTTGAACAGCAGGAAAATTTCATCAAAAAGAATGTCTATAAGTTAAAGACTTCCGCCA
Source organism: Candidatus Zhuqueibacterota bacterium 4572_119 (assembly GCA_002084535.1). Lineage (GTDB taxonomy): Bacteria > Zhuqueibacterota > Zhuqueibacteria > Thermofontimicrobiales > Thermofontimicrobiaceae > NBLI01. The sequence continues at coordinate 2,770 of NBLI01000130.1, read as the reverse complement.
AAAAAACTATGAAAAAATATTTTAAAAATTTTAAAATAAGCCTGAAGCTGAAAATCGCCTTCTTGTTTGTGCTGCTGGTAATTACCATGATGGCGACCGTAACATATATATACACAATCAGAGAGGTAAAATTAAGAGTAGATCAAGTCAAGCTGCGCATGGAGCTTTTGGCTAAGAACATCGCGACCATCCGGTCCGTTGAAACAGAAGACTGGGAAGTTTACCAATCATACATTGACCTGCAAATTGAAGTTAATCCGGATATTGTTTATATTGCTATTTTTGATGAATCAAATGAACTGAAAGCACACAGTTTAAACACGCAGTGGATCGAAGTTGATTCAGAGCAAATGAGCCGTATGGAGCAAATAAATATTGTTCTTCGCCTTGACCAACGGCAGCTTGCCGATGATAGCCAACAAGACCTTGAATCCAAATCGGTAAATATCATTATCGGGGAACAGAATCTGGGAATAGTCAAAGTTGGATTTTCCCTGATCGACCTCAATGATGAAATGAAAAAAAACCTCAACAGGAATTTTCAGTTAGCGCTCCTTTTTACACTTTTGGCAATTATTGTTTCTTACTTTATCAGCATGAAAGTTGTAAAGCCATTGAACAGTTTGAACCAGGCAATGGTAAAAATATCCGAAGGAGATCTCCAGCAAGAACTTCATATCGACTCTCGTGATGAAATTGGCGACATGGCGGAAACATTCAATTTTATGACCCAGGGATTATGGGAAAAACAATTAATTGAAAAATTTGGTAGGGAGTTAGGATTTACATTAAGCGTTGAAAAAATTTCCGAGCTAATAACAAAACGACTCACTGAAGCCTTAAATGGTGATAAAGGTTTTTTGCTTTTACGCGAAAAAAATGAGCTTTCAAATTTTCAGTTTGCCTATTCTTACCCGGAATTTAAAAAAAGCGGTGTAACAGTCCCCAGGAATCCCCGCATGTGTAAATTTTTCCTGTCCACCCGCCAGCCATTATCGCGGGACAAATTCACCCAACACACTGTTTTTATCAACAATATTGAAAAAGTTACTTCACTAGAACAAAACTCATTAATCACACCAATCATTATCAATGAAGAAGTGATCGGAATTTTTATACTTAAAAGGAACGATCGGGAGAGTGTTTTTTCTGAAAATGAAAAGCAATTCCTGAAGACATTGATCAATCAAGCCGGGATGGCAATTGAAAACGCCATGCTGCTCAATGAGTTGACGGAGCAGGAAAGATTGAAACGCGAATTGGAAATTGCCCGAATGGTTCAAAGCAGCTTACTCCCACAAACGGAACCGCCGGCGAATAGCCTGGACATTGACGGTATCTGTATCCCGGCAACGGAAATTGGAGGTGATTATTTTGATTATTTTCCATTAGACGAAAATAACCTGGGTGTTGTCATTGCGGACGTTACAGGAAAAGGCGCTTCCGCGGCTTTTTATATGGCAGTTGTCAAAGGAATCATGTTATCGCTCACGCCGATTTTCAAGTCTCCCAAAGAGTTGTTGATCGAGCTGAACAAGAGACTTTACAGCACAATGGACCGAAAAATATTTGTAACCATGATCTATGGTATTTTCAATCTCAAAAACAAAACGCTCAAATTTGCCAGAGCCGGACATAATGGTTTGATCATTAAAAACAAACATAAATCTGTCATAAAAAATCATGTACCTCCGGGTATTGGATTAGGATTGGAACAGGGCAATATTTTCGATAAAACTATCGCGGAAAAAGAGATTAATTTTCACCAGGGAGATGCTTTTATATTTTACACAGACGGTATTACCGAAGCAATGAATTCTGATAGAGTGGAATTCTCAGAAGAAAAGCTGATTCAAATAATTTCAGAATCAAATGGTACCTCATCAAAACAAATCAGGGAAAAAATAATTAACGAAATCAATTCATTTGTAAAAGAAGCACCGCAGCACGATGATATTACCATGGTTACAATATCAGCAACTTAATAAACAATGTATCGTATTAAACCTCAAATTCCTCAACTATAATTAATCTGTTCTATATTTCCGATTTTTGCATAATTAACCAGACTAATGTTAATCATAAATTTAAAATAGCAATTAATCCGAAACTGAATTCAAAATGGGCAACATATTGCGTTTGGAGAAATTGAAATGAAATATAAACTATTTTCTCTTATTTGTCTCATTTTATTATTTACTTTAAATTGTGAAAATTCAACAGACAAAAAAAGAAAAATAAAATTAGCTACCCGGGATAAAATTTCAGCCGAATCCGATATTTCACAAACGACAACTTTAAAATTTGACGCCAATGAGAAACAGAGTATCGCGATTTTAACATTTGATAATCAAACGGGAGATCAGAATCTTGACTGGCTGTGCAAAGGAATTACTGACATGCTGATTCGTGATTTTTCTCAATCCCGCTATATCAGTGTCATCACACTACAACGGGTGTTTGACATTCTAAAACAACTGCACATTGAATCATCCGGTAATATTGATTATAAGATGGTATCGCAAATAGGAAAATACGCAAAAGTGAAAACGATTTTACGAGGGACATTTACCCAGGAGAAAAATGAACTTCGTATTTCAGCAAACCTGTTTGATGTTAATTCTGGAAAAATTCTTCAAACTCAGCAAGTTACAGGGGAGGGTCTGGAGCAAATTTTCAGTATGGTTGATGAACTGACCGACAAGGTAAAATCGAATATGATTATCTCCATGAAAGAAAAAGATGAAACAATCATGAAAATCGCTGACAT
>NBLI01000129.1 GCA_002084535.1 Candidatus Zhuqueibacterota bacterium 4572_119 | reverse complement strand
AATTTCCGGTTTGTTTACAAAATGGAAAATTTTCCTAACAGCCCGGATAAAATATTCTATTTTTTCAGGTGATAAAAGAGAGGGTGTACCGCCGCCAAAAAATAAAGTATGAAATGAAGTTGTGCCATATACCGGGTGGTTTTTGTAGAATTGAATTTCTTTTAAAGCGGAGTCAAGAAAATTTTCGATAATATTTTTGCCTGAAACTTCTGAGTAAAAATCACAGTAGTCGCATTTTTTTCGACAAAATGGGATATGTATGTAGAGGCCTGCTTTTTTCATAAAAATAAAAGCCACGGTGTGAAAGCTTCAGACCGTGGCGCTTTAATTCGTATTTCGGTATTTATTTAATTAATTTTGCTAACCTGCCAAAACGTATTTTTTTATACAATTTATAAAGCGGGACATGATGATCCCAGGAAAAATAAATGATGAGTGCCTGACCTAAAATATTCTCTCTGGGAATGAAACCCCAGGAACGGCTGTCCGCGCTATTGTCCCGGTTATCTCCCATGCCAAAGAGGTACCCTTCCGGCACTTTCCAGGGTCCGGTTGCCTCAAGCGCGGGATTGCGCCTTTCGTAATGGCGGATGGTGTAACTCTTTCCATTTTCCTTGGTAATTTTATAATAGTTGATATATTCACCTTCAACCGGATCGTATTTCCTTTTAACAAATTTTTTGCTGCCTTCCGGCTTGCCATCTACATAAGCAATGCCATTTTTTAGTTCCACAGTTTGACCTCCGACAGCAATACATCTTTTTATGTAGTCCAGTTTTTCATCCAACGGATATTTAAAGACAATGATTTCCCCCGGCTTTGGATCTTTGATCGCTGGTAATCGAAAATGGGGTATATTTACGTTGATGAGCGGAATGCGGTCTGGTGTGCGGACGCCATAGATAAATTTGTTGACAAGCAGAAAATCTCCAACGAGTAAGGTGTCTTTCATCGAGCCAGTTGGGATTCGGAAAGCTTGTACCACGAAAATACGCAGAATAAAAGCAGCGATGAGCGCTACCAGGATAGCTTCAATATATTCCCGAACGATGTTCTTTGGTTGTTTTTTTTTCTGTACTTTTGCCATAATTTCCTCATAAGAATTTGCTAATTTATCTGTTTATACTTATTTACAATTTATTTGTTCAAAAATAAATTAAAATTTCCATTCAAGTTTTTCCAGCCTTTTAGCGGACATCAAAATTAAAAAATTGATACTGGCGATAATAATAATCAGGTTAATAATAACGGCTCCGGCATCAATTATTCCGGGAGTCATTTCAAAAGAATTTCCTAAAAAATAGATCAATGCTGTAATTCCTCCAAGAATACCGGTTGAGACAAATAGAGCTATCGATAATAGAAATCCACCACCTGAACTCAACATGCGTTTTGGGTGATCCCAATCGAATTGAGCAAAGGATACACCAAATAAGAGACCCACCGAAGAAAGCAACGCGGATAATCCTGATGTGGTAAATAATGCCAACAGGATAACACGCGGTGGGCTTGAAAAATAAAAGCTGATAATCCCGACTGCAACCCAGGAAAGCAGGGTTCCAAAGACTGCGCTTATGGTGAATTTTGCCCAGATAATTTTCAGACCGGATTGTGGAATGAGCTTTGTGATCCAGAATGATTTGGTTTCAATGGGAATTAATCTTGAGCTGATTTGCGCCGCGAGGAAGCCACTCAACATGACCACGAATATGTAAGGTCTGTAAGCTGAAAAAGTGGATTCGGATTGAGGATCGTTTTGAATTAATGGCAAAAAAATCATCATGGCGACAAACATGATTTGATTGGTGATTTGCCGGGAATCCCGAGTGAATAATTTCAAGTCCCGTTTGAATATTGAAGTAATCGTTCCAATTATTGAATTTCCTGTATTTGAGAATGAAAGCGAATCGTCTGCTTCACGTTTTTTTCTTTTCCTGATTGTAATAGACTGTTTATTGCTGATTAATCCTTTATCAAATGCGGCAGTGCTTAATTTCATGGCAAGGTAAAACAAGACTGCTGTCAATAATATCAGCGGGAAAAAGTTGGCGGCGAAAAACGCAAAGTTATCACTGGCGATTCCGCTCAATGACCGCGCCGCCCAGGTAGATGGCAGGTAATTTAAAAAGATTGAGTGAGAAATCTGTCCCAGTTTTTCAAATGTTTGCGGATCAAACTCGGATGATGACTGGTCGAACTGGGAAGCCCGGACAACTTGCAGCGCCATCCATATTCCGAACGAAACGATGGCTAAAAGAATAGCCATTAGCTCGCGGGCTCTTGAAGCTGGAATCACTTTAACAATTAGCAATGCTCCCAGGAATGATATTGATATTGGTACTGACAAAAAGCAGAACGCGCTTAAAATCATGACCGGGTAATAAAACCAGGCTGCCTGAGCGACAATTCCATAAGCAATGAAAAACGGCATGCCAAGAAAAAAAAAGAAAGTTGAATTGGCAAAAATCGCTTCCAATAGTTTGAAAGTAAAGATAGTATTTTGTGCTACAGGAGAGGACATGAGCAAAGGCAGATCGCTGGATATAAATAAATAATGAATGGAAATAGTTATTCCGCTGGCTAATAAAAAAATAAAAAAACCTAAAAACGCGACTATTAAAATATTCTCGGTGAGGGCAAAATTGACTGCCGTACTTTTTGAAAGCACTGATAAAATTTCATATATCCAGATATAAAGGAAAATAAACAACACTGCACCGCCAACGAGCGCGAACAATTTGCGGATTCTTTTTTTTAATTCTCCTTTTAGAAAACCATTCAACAATATTTTGAATTTGACTTTTAAAAGCAGGAGGAGTTGATGAAAATTCATTTTACTTGTCCTCCAGGTATTTTAAAACTTCATCAAATTCGCTGCCTCCTGTTAGCTCGAGAAAAATGTCTTCAAGACTTTTTTCTTTTTGTTGCGATTTTAATCTCAGCTCATCCATGTTACCCAGCGCGACAATTTTTCCCTTATTGATGATTGCTACCCGGTCACACATGGCTTCGGCAATTTCTAAAATATGCGTGGACATGAACACGGTTGTTCCTTTTTCCACAAGTCCCTTGAGCAGGTCTTTCAGGTTGCGCGCGCTTTTTGGATCCAGCCCTACTGTGGGTTCGTCCAAAAACAACACTTTTGGATCATGGATGAGCGCGGCAGCCAATACGCATTTTTGTTTCATACCATGAGAGAAATTCTGTATAAGGTCATTCTTTCGATCGTTTAAATCAAATAAATCGATCAATTGGTTGTATCGCCGCTTGAAGTGATTTCGCTCCATTTCATAAACGCTACCGATGAATTCAAGGAATTCTTTCAAAGATAATTTATCATACAGTACCGGTGTGTCCGGTACCAATCCAAAATGACGCTTTGCTTCCACCGGCTGTTCCACTAAATCGTAACCTTCGATGGTTACTTTTCCTGACGTCGGCTTCAAAAGTCCGGTCATCATTTTGATTGAAGTTGTTTTCCCCGCGCCGTTGGGACCAAGAAAAACAAACAATTCCTTGTGAACCTGAAGATTTAGATCGTTAACGGCTAAAAGATTATCATATTTCTTGGTCAGGTTAATTGCTTCAATCACTTTGTGCTCCGAGCTTTTTTTTTAAATTTATACATTCTTTCACCACCACTCACCACTCACCAATCACCAATCACTCTACTTTCAAAACTGCTAAAAACGCTTCCTGTGGCACTTCAACATGTCCCAGTTGCTTCATGCGTTTTTTTCCTTCTTTCTGTTTTTCCAGCAGTTTACGTTTCCTGGATATATCTCCGCCATAGCATTTGGCAGTTACGTTCTTGCGCAAAGCACGGATTGTTTCGCGGGCGATAACTTTGTTGCCAATTGCTGACTGGATGGCGACTTCAAACATCTGACGCGGGATTAGTTCTTTTAGTTTTTGGCAGATTTTGCGTCCCCATTCATAGCCTTTACTGCTGTGTACAATAATGGAGAGCGCGTCAACCACTTCTTTGTTGATTAAAATATCCAGTTTTACCATATCGCCGCGTTTGTAATTGAGAAATTCATAATCAAACGAAGCATAACCTTTGGTAACGGATTTTAATTTATCATAAAAGTCATAAATTATTTCGGACAACGGAAATTCATAATGTAAATCTGCCCTTTTGGAATCGATGTAATCTGTATTAATATAAACACCTCTTCTTTCCTGGGCGATTTTCATAATGTTGCCGATGAATTCTACTGGGGTTATTATGTTTGCTTTAATATACGGCTCTTCGATATAATCAATATTTGTCTGTGGTGGCAAATCCGCCGGATTATCTATTCTGACCATTTTCCCGTTTGTCTGATGAACTCTGAATGCCACGCTGGGAAGTGTTGTGACCAGGTTCAGTCCGTATTCCCGTTCCAGACGTTCCTGTATAATCTCCATGTGCAGCAAACCGAGATAACCACAGCGAAAGCCGAAACCAAGGGCAATAGAATTTTCCGGTTCATAGATTAATGACGCGTCGTTTAATTTTAATTTTTCCAGCGCGTCGCGTAGGTCTTCATAGTCGTCATTGTCTGCAGGAAAAAGGCTGCTGAAAACCATGGGCTTCACATCGCGGTAGCCAGGTAAAGGTTCGGGAGAGGGAAAATCTACTGCTGTGATTGTATCACCTACTTTTGTGTCACGAACTTCCTTGACACTGGCGATAACATAGCCTACTTCTCCGACAGTGAGCTTGTTCCGGGGAACATTTTTCAGTTTCATTATACCGACTTCGTCAACTTCAAAGGTTTTTTCGTGAGCAAAAAATTTGATTGCCATATCTTTTTTAATTTCGCCTTGATAAATCCGGATATAAGCAACTGCGCCACGGTATTGATTGAACATGGAATCAAAGATCAATGCTTGTAATGGTTTGCTCGAATCACCCTTCGGAGGTGGAATTCTGTTCACAACTGCTTCAAGCACATCTTCAATCCCAATTCCTTCACGCGCGCTGCAAAGAACTATTTCTTTTTCGTCGATACCTAATATTTCAACGATTTGGGTTTTTATTTCTTCTGTTCGAGCGCTTGCCAAATCGATTTTATTGATGACCGGAATTATTTCCAGGTCATTTTCCAAAGCCAGGTACATATTGCTAATGGTCTGCGCTTCAACACCCTGTGCCGCGTCAACGACCAGAAGAGCGCCTTCACAAGCGGCTAAACTTCGGGATACTTCGTAGGAGAAATCAACATGTCCCGGTGTATCGATTAAATTTAATGTATATTTATTCTTGTCTTTTGCTTTGTAATTCATGGTAATGGCATGGGATTTAATGGTAATCCCGCGTTCACGTTCCAGGTCCATGCTGTCTAAAATCTGGTCAACCATTTCTTCTTTTTTGAACGTGCCGGTTTCTTCCAGCAGCCTGTCCGCCAGTGTTGATTTACCATGATCAATGTGGGCGATGATGGAAAAATTTCTAATGAGTTCTTTTTGCATTTAAATAAAACCTGTAGCTTTCGTATTATATTTCTGTGATAGATTATTTCCATCATTTGAGGGAAATCTCTTAAGGGAATTCATTAAAATAAAAACTTATAAAAGTAAGAATAATTTAAGAATTATGCAATAATAATTTTGAGATAAAAGAAAAACCTTGAATGTTCCAATGACTGATATTTTGCAGACAAAATAAAACAGGTCAAATATTTATGTGAATAATTGACCTGTTATAAAGTTGTTATATTTTACTAAATTGAGCGATCAGTATTCAGCAATTAGTGTCCAGCTTTAAAAAATACAAACCATTATGACTCATT
>NBLI01000128.1 GCA_002084535.1 Candidatus Zhuqueibacterota bacterium 4572_119 | reverse complement strand
GTTTGCATCGCGTTTTGATTATGTGTTCAGCAGGGCTGTTGGGAACCTGGATATTGTCTATGGCTGGGTTGAAAGCCTTTTAAAAAATGATGGATATTATATTGCCTGGAAGGGTGGCGATGTAGATTCGGAAATCAGAGAGTTAGAAAGTAAATTTAAAAGTATAAAAATAAATATAATTGAAATGGACAAAAGTTTTGTCAGTGCTGTAAAAGGTCGCTTTTTTGTCATTATTAAAAAAGCCGATTTGATATAAGCGAGTCAATTTAGAAAATTAGGAGCAAAATAAACTGGAGGTTGAAAAGGAAATGGAAAATACTCTTTATGAAAAGCTGAAAACTTTGATTACAGAAAAACAGAACCCAGATACATTAAATATTGATTCTTTAGGCGTTGAAGATATCTTAAGGCTAATTAACAGTCAGGATAAAACCGTTGCTTTTGCTGTGGAAAAGGAAATTCCCTATATCGCAAAGGCGGTTGACATCGTGGTTGATGCCATAAAAAATGGTGGTCGGTTAATTTATATTGGAGCCGGAACAAGTGGCAGGTTGGGTGTGCTCGATTCTTCTGAAATCCCGCCCACATTTGGAGCAGACCCCAAGTTGGTTCAGGGGATTATCGCGGGGGGTAAAAAGGCTTTGGTCGAAGCCCAGGAAGGAGCTGAAGATAAAAAGGATGTCGGCGCGCGTGATTTAATGGAGCTTGGTTTTACCAAAAAAGATGTTGCTTGCGGGATTTCAGCAAGCCGTATTACTCCTTACGTGGTTGGAGCAATCGAAAAGGCAAAAGAGATTGGCGCGAAAACATTGTATGTTACCTGTACGGATCGAAGCCAACTGGAGCTTGATGTGGATGTTGCCATATGTCCTGTTGTTGGTCCTGAAGTAATAATGGGGTCAACGAGGATGAAGTCCGGAACAGCACAAAAGATGGTTTTAAATTTGTTAACAACAACAACAATGATTCGGTTAGGCAAGGTATATACAAACATGATGGTCGATCTGCAAATGACCTCTAAAAAACTTGAAGAGAGATCTAAGAGAACCGTTGTGATGGTTACGGGTGTTGATTATGAAACTGCTCAAAAAGTGCTAAACAAAGCCGGGGGGCACGTAAAAACGGCTATCGTAATGATTTTAAAGGGAGTTGATGTTGAGCAGGCGCAAAGACGCCTTGAATTAGCCGGAGGATTTGTAAGAGATGCCATTGAGAAGGATTTTGATTGATAAATGGTGATATCTGAAATACAAAATGTTTTTTCAAATTCTAAAATCGTTCAGCAAATTGTAAGAGATTTTGAATCCGAAAAGAAAATATATGTAAAAGGGCTGGCTGGTTCTTTAAAGGCTATATTTTTGTCGTATTTATCTGATTCAATGGATAGGCCTGTTGTATATATTACCGGGGAGGGCGAGCAGGAAGAAATTGTAAAAAACGATGTTGAGGTTTTACTCGGTCACGCTCATGTTGCTTATTTTCCAAAAATGAGCGATTTTGCAGACAAGAAAGCGCTGTTTGATTCATGGACGAAAAGTCACCTTCTCTCAGGGTTTGAGAAATTAATGGAAATGCGGAAAAGTGTGAGTATTGTTTCCGCAAAAAACTTGGTTCAAAAATTCCCTTCCAGGCAATCGTTTAAGAATAAGCGGCTGTTTCTTGAAAAGAATAAAGAAATTGACTTTGAGCGCTTCAAAGAGCTGCTAACAGAGCTTGGCTTTGTCAGGGAAAATATCGTTGAGAATTGGGGTGAAATGAGCATTCGCGGAGGAATTATAGATGTTTTTCCTTATTCAAGCGAATTTCCTTGCCGGATTGAGTTTTTTGCTAACTCTGTTGAGTCGATCAGGCTTTTTGATCCTACCACCCAAAGATCGCTAAAACAATTGCCAACATTAGCGATTTATCCGCAATTCCCTGAAGACCAGGGTGAATTTTCAGATTCAAAAATGGAGAGTTTTTTTGACTTTTATCCTGAAAACACAATTTTTTTTATTGATGAAGTTGAAATAATAAAGCGAGAGGTGGATGATTTTTTTCAGTTTGGTGATTCTTTGGAAGATGATGGTAAAAAAGGAGAATTGAAAAAAGAAGACGAAGATAATTATTTATCGTGGAATACTGTCCTAAAAAAATTAGACAGCTTCTCTGTTATTTTCACGAATTCTTTTAAAAACCCCCAAACGACAATGGCTTTCGATTTTGAAGCACATAATCAGGAATTGCTAAAAGGAAATTTTAAATTATTAAAAGAGAAAATAGCTTTTTTTCAGAAACAAAAACAAACCCGGGTGTTTTTTTTGTGTGAAAATTCCGAGCAAGTTGAGAGAATTGAGGAATTGTTTAGTGAAGAAAATATTGACTTAGAAAATATTAGCCTGCTGCCCATTGGCTTAAATAGTGGCTTTGTTTTTAATAAGGGTCGTGTAGCTGTTTTTACTGACAACCAATTTTTTGGCAGACCAATTCGTTGGCGACGCAGGAAGAAAATAAAGCACGGATTAACGATTCAGCAGATTAACTCGCTTAGCCTGGGTGATTTTGTTGTTCATGTGGACAAGGGTGTTGGACGGTACCAGGGATTAAAGAAAATTCAGGTCAGGGAGCATGAGCGAGAATGCCTAAAAGTTGAGTATCGCGGCGGGGATTTTTTATATGTTCCGTTGGAGAAAATGGACCGGGTGCAAAAGTATTCAGCAAAAGACGGCGTGATCCCGGCATTGAGCAAGTTAGGTGGGGCTGATTGGGAGCGGCTTAAAAAAAGCACTAAAAAGCATATTAAAGAAATCGCGAAAGAATTAACCACACTCTATGCAAAGCGTAAGATGAAAACCGGGTTTGCTTTTTCAAAAGATTCTTTGTGGCAAAAAGAATTGGAAGCTTCTTTTGAATATGATGATACGCCGGATCAGAAGCGGGCAACGGAAGAGATTAAAAAGGATATGGAGGCGCTTCATCCAATGGATCGCCTTGTTTGCGGTGATGTTGGCTATGGTAAAACGGAAGTCGCTGTCAGGGCTTCTTTTAAGGCGGTTAATAGTGGAAAACAGGTGGCGGTGTTGGTTCCAACGACAATTTTAGCACTACAGCATTATGATTTGTTTCGGGAACGGTTGAAGGAATTCCCGGTAAATATAGAAATGCTTTCGAGGTTTAGAACAACATCTCAGCAGAAAAGGGTGGTTGAAAAACTGCAACAGGGAAAAATTGATATCGTAATTGGTACCCACCGCTTGCTTTCGAATGATATCCATTTTAAAAAATTGGGATTGCTGGTTATTGACGAAGAACACCGCTTTGGTGTCAGGAAAAAGGAAGAGTTGAAAAAGAAATATACCAATGTTGATGTTTTGAGTATGTCAGCGACACCCATTCCCAGAACTTTGAATATGGCGATGCTGGGTATTCGGGACATGTCTTTGATAACGACCCCACCAAATAACCGGCAACCAATATACACAGAAATCGCTCAATTTAATATGGATATTATTCGGGCAGCAATTTTAAAAGAGGCAGACAGGGGTGGGCAGGTTTTCTTTGTGCATAACAGGGTGAGAACGATTGAGTCAATGGCAAACCTAATACGAAAACATGTACCTGAAATAAATGTAGCTGTCGCTCATGGACAGATGGATGAAAAACAACTGGAAAAGGTGATGTGGGATTTTGCCACTAAAAAATACCATTGTCTTGTTTCAACGATGATCATAGAATCTGGATTGGATATTCCCAATGTAAACACCTTGATTATTAACAGGGCGGATCGTTTCGGGCTATCTCAATTATATCAACTAAGAGGTCGCGTTGGACGATCAACGCAACGGGCTTTTGCATATCTTCTGATACCATCTGTCAAGAGTTTGACCCGGGACTCGCTTAAGCGGCTGCGCATTATCGAGGAGTTTACAGATTTGGGAGCGGGATTCAATATCGCGATGAGAGATCTGGAGATTCGTGGCGCCGGGAATATTTTAGGGGCTCAGCAAAGCGGCCATATTGTGGCATTGGGCTTTGACCTGTACACCAGGATTATTGACGAGGCAGTCAAAGAACTCAAAATGGAGCAGGAAGGTAAGCCGATATCTGAAAAAGCTAAACTTGAAGAGGTCCGTGTTGAATTTGCACAAGATGCTTTTTTGCCGGATGATTATATAAATCACCCGGAATTTAAAGTGGATATTTATCGCCGTCTTGCCAATGAAACGGATTTGAACGAAATATATAAAATAAAAGAAGAGATTCAAGACCGGTTTGGCAAAATGCCGATAGCGGTTCTAAACCTGTTTGATTTCATTGAGCTAAAGCTAATTGGCCAGGAGATGGGGTTTAAGCGAATCAAAATTGATAAACAAAGATTGAGTTGTTATTTCTCTGATGAACTCGTTAACAGCAAAAACAGGGAACTAATTGAAAATAAAATAAGTAGGATAATAAAAAAAGCCAGCGGTGCGTTTCAGTTCAGCCAGGGGAAAAATGAAGATTTTGGGATTCAGTTAGAAATTCCCGACACCGTTAACAACGAAGTTGAATATAGTAAAAATTTCTTGGAAAAGCTGTTATAAACTTCTATCTTGAAATTGTTAAATTTGACAAGGGTGAATCGGGTGTAAGTGCTTGTAAATTAAACAATAAGGCGCAGTTGTGGTGAGGGCGGGTGAATAGCAATTGTTAACCATGCTTGTCTAAACAGTTAAAAATTAATTGTTTACAACGGTTTGTCGTTGAGTGTTGTGTTTGAGACAATCAAAAGGTACTTGTGTTTTTCATGTACAAAGGTTCTTTATTTTATACAAAATTGTTAGCAAACGAGCATGTAAAAAAAATTAGATTTCGGAGGAAGAATGAGAATTGCAAAGGCTTTATTAAACAAAGTTGCTCTGTTATTAATGGGAATACTTTTAGTTTCAGGTTGCGGTAAAAGCGACAAGCAGATGGTTGCCCGGGTTGGTGGGCGGAAAATTACTATTAACGATTTTGAAAAGAAATTTGGCGAAGGGCGTCGAACAAAGGATGTGCAAAACGCCACACTTGATGAAAAGAAGAAATTCCTGGAAAAAATGATTGATACAAAACTGAAACTTATCAGTGCCTATCAAAATGATTTGAATAAAGATGAAAATGTTGCCAGGCTTATTAATGAACGAAAAAAGACACTATTATTCAGGCGACTGGTTGAAAAAGAAGTAATGGAAAAAATTATTCCTGAATCGCGAATAAAAAATTATTATAAACGAGCGAGCAAAGAAGTTAAAATCAGCCAAATAGTGCTTAAGAATACTGACAACTCTGCCGAACAAAAAAAGCAAAACCTTATTCGCGCCAGAAAGATTGTGAGGAGAATAAAAAGCGGAGAAAAATTTTCTGACCTGGCAAAAGAGGTCTCCAACGATCTTTCCACTGCAAAAGATGGTGGACAGAAAGGCTACCTGAAATGGGGAGTAACATCTTATAAAAATCCTGTTTATGTCGCTGCGTTTTCGATGAAAAATGGCGAAGTCTCCGATCCAATAGAGGTTGAAAATGGAGTTTATATTATCAAAGTTATTCACGTCAAAAAATATCCGTCCCCACCCTATGAACAGGAACGGGAAAAAATAAAACAATCGATTTACAGAAAGCACAATAAAGAAATTGAGCAGGCATATTATGAATTTCTGGATGCCTTAAAAGTAAAATATAAATTAGAATATGATAACAAAGCGATTAGTTTTTTTGTGAAGACGCTTGAGTCTAAAAACAAAGCGAAGGCATCTGATGGTGACGCACAACAACCGAAATCAATGTCTGATAATTTTGATAAAAA
>NBLI01000127.1 GCA_002084535.1 Candidatus Zhuqueibacterota bacterium 4572_119 | reverse complement strand
TTTCTTTTTTTCAACATGTTAACAAGTAGCTTTTTAATACTTTTACTTTTAGAATTCAGAAAATTGGCATTGGCATATCTTTTGCTATGGTATTGTTAAAGCCAGAAAATTTCTTGAAAAGCAAAGGGGTTTAAATGAAAAAGATCAAGTCGATTATAGCTTTTAAAGTTACTATTTTTTGCCTGCTTTTTTGTTTGTTATCAGCAGTGGCAATGCCAAAATATCTTGACCTCAACAAGCAGAATGCAGCTAATCAATGTAAAATAAACCAAATTTTAGTAGAGACAGCACTGGCAGTTGCTTTTGGAGAAAATCTTGAAAAAGGGATAGTTTGTTTTCCTGACAAGCTATCGGAGGATATGTTCGCTGATGGTAAAATCCCGGTTTGTCCCATTGACGGGACGCCCATTCAGTTTGATCCGGAGACAGGTAAAGCATTTTGTCCACATCACCACGAATCGCATCAAAGATAATTTATAAGTCCTCTAAAAAAAAAGTTCATCGCGGCTTTGTCTATCACGTTTTTAAAATTAGAACCTTAGTACACTCGACCGCCCGCCACGTTGTTCATATTTCAAATCACGCAACTGCGGAGCTTTTACATTGATTTTTAAATAGTATGAATTCCCGCCAATGCCGGTTGGCCGCCAGGTTAGCCTCGCTTCCCAGCAATGTAAATTCCTGTAAAAAGTAAATGAGTGATTGACGATATGTTTTGTCCGTAAATCATAATGCGCGCTGTAGTTTATTTTCCAGTTTTTTGTCAATTGCACTTCAGCGCCACTGATATCAAGATAATAATTTTTTGTCGGATTTGCCGGGTTATAATTATTAAGTGAAAAACTTAACGCGAGCGACATGCGCCAGGGTATATCAAGCCCTGAAAACCGGTCATTCACTTCAAAGCGATCTCCTCCCGGCTGATACAATCGATCATAATACTCCTGTTCGGCAATTTGTTCGCCGGTTACTTCGTCAAAAAATTCCGGTGTGTCCGAAGGTTTGTCCTGCGTTTTTTTTGTCGATTTTTTTTTACCCGATAGATTAATTGAAGTGGAAAACCTGAAATTGTTCAGCCTTGCAAACTTCAGCTTTTTAACCGCGTCCCAATCGCTTAAAATAAATTGATTCACAGTGCGCCCGGCGGTCATGTCATATTTATAAAAACTATGGCTGGCGGAAATATTGATATTTAGATTCTTACCAATTCTTGACCGGAAAGAAGTGCTCATGTTTGATAGTTTCAAAGAATCTGCTTCAAAATTATAACCGGAACTAAAGTTGAGCGTGAACAGGTCGAATTTATTTTCCTTTTCGCCATCAAAGGTTTTCATTTGAAATAAATTCCTCACGCTAAAAGAAACTCTTTTTTGCGTCGTTGTAGAAACACCGTCCATCATTCTTTGGGCAATTATCTCTGTACCAGCTGAGTCATAAAAGGTGTCGGTATAACCCCATTTCTGTTCTGAAAAATTGGGTTGATAACTGAATGAAATGTTAGGCGAAATCACATGTCTGATTGCCTGAATCTTGCCGATTTTTGGTGTAAACATACCATAAATATTTGTGGAAGCATTGACACTATGAGAAAATGTGCGCAACGCGGCGAATCCACTAACCGTATCCGTTTCAACTTCATTTGTCTCAAAGTTAAATTCATTTTTTTTGAAACGGTCATACCAACGTTCCTGGTACTGAAAAGATTGTCCCATTGTTAACCAGCCAAATAATTTATTTGGCACATTCATACTCAGATTCACTCCATGGTTCAGGTAGCGGCTCATCCTTTCA
Organism: Candidatus Zhuqueibacterota bacterium 4572_119; assembly: GCA_002084535.1. GTDB lineage: Bacteria > Zhuqueibacterota > Zhuqueibacteria > Thermofontimicrobiales > Thermofontimicrobiaceae > NBLI01. The sequence continues at coordinate 4,012 of NBLI01000127.1, read as the reverse complement.
GAATAACCTCCGCCGCGGGTTACGCTATTGTATAAATTGGAATTGTAGGAAAAGTAGATTGATTCATACCACTTTTTCTCACGATCCGCATTGGCAGAACGATTATAGCTATTACGGTTTGAGGAATTGTCCCTGCCGCCAAAAATCGCCCGTTGCGACATGCTAAACCTGATTTGCGGCAGCGTTTGAGAAATACTGCCGCTTTCAATATCCCGAACCTGAGAAATATTCGCGCTCAACGACAACCGTTTTTCGGGCCAGCTTTTTGAAAAAGTCGCGTTTGAACGAACTTTCCTGTTTAGCCGCGTGTTGAAATTGGAACTATAATCTTTATAAAAGCTGTTATCACTGACAAAACTCCCGCTAACCTGAAAACTTGCTGTGGGGCTGATCGTGTGCCGGTGATTGATCAAAAGATCCCAGCGCTGTTGTTTTGTTCCTGAAACGAAATTTTTTCTGGTAAATGAACCGGACACCTTGCCATTCAAAATATATCTTAACGCGTAGTTTAAATCACCGCGAAAGATTACACCGCTCATATCGAAATAATCCAATTTAACGCTGCTGTCAAAATAGTCATTGGGCGCCCAGTAATATCCAAGCCCGCGAATGAATCGTCCTTCCGATGAACTCTCACCATAAGTCGGAATAATTATCCCGGACTGCCGCCCTCGCTTTGTGGGAAAAACAGCAAACGGCAGCGCGGCTACCGGCACATTGCCAAAATACAAAACCACTGGCTTGGCAATTACTTTTTCATTGACAATTACTTTAATCCGGCGGCTGTCAAAGTGATAATGCGGTTCATCCTTATTCTCACAGGTAGTGAAATAGCCATGGCTAAAATTAATAATTTTCGGACCGATTCTTTTAATTGACTTTCCAGAGTAATACCCGCCTTCAAATTCTGTTCTCCCCTGAATCACCCGTCCCTTTTCAGTTTTAAAATTAAACTCCATTTTATTGCCATGAATTACATCGCCGGATTCTGACAGAACCGGTAGTTCCTTCATCACAATTTCCATCACTGAATCCACACCGTTCTCAGTCGGTTTGTAAACTGTATCCGGAATTCCTTCCGCTGTTAGAATATTGGAATCCCAGTCCACAACAATTTTACCAGCAGTAAGATGAATATTTTTATATTTCACATCAGCGCCGCCAATGAGAGAAATTTTATTTTGTTCAGGAATAATATCAATAATTGAAGCATGGTAAGCCAATGTCGTGTCTAAACCGGAGGATGATTTTTTGCTTTTTTGCAGTGTATCAACTTCCGCTGCCAATGAATCCGCTACAATAGTCGAATCAAGCAATGGTATATTTAACGAAACAGTGTCCTGATCCAAAGATAATATCGGCGGGCTAAATGCCGTTTGTGAATAGCAACTGTTTTTAAAGGGATATAAAAAAACTGCTAAAATTAATATGGCTAATTTTGATTTTGTCAGCGGTGTTTTAGTCATTGTGGATTTTAATATCTTTGCATTAATTGTCAGATTCAGGTTTTTAATATAGACGTCAACAAATCAGTTTTTATCGTTGGGAAAAAGGAAATGATTTTTTTAATAAAGCGCGTTCAGTTTTCCATCAAAATGCTACCGGTTTTACTCATGGGATATTCTAAAGTTTCGGCTGATGCTATTTTCCGCGCTTTTTCCATAAACGATTTAAACGCTCGCTGATTGTTTTCTCATATCCCTGTTCTGTTGGTTTGTAATAAATTTTATCTCTTTTATTTTCGGGCAGATAATTTTCCTCGACAAAATGTGGGGGATAATCATGGGGATATTTATAATCCTTTCCGTGTCCCTGTTGTTCCATCAGTTTGGTCGGAGCGTTTCTCAAATGCAAGGGAACCGGTTCCGGTGATGAATTTACCACATCTTTCATTGCTTCGCTAATAGACAAATATGACGCGTTGCTTTTCGGTACCGAGGCTAAATAGGTCGCAGCCTGAGCCAAAATGATACGCGCCTCCGGCATACCAATAAAATCTACCGCGGTAAAAGCGCTGGTTGCCACCACAAGCGCCTGGGGGTGAGCATTCCCAATATCTTCTGATGCCAGTACGATCATCCTCCGCGCGATAAATTTGGGGTCTTCTCCCCCGTCCAGCATGCGCGCCATCCAATAGACCGCCGCGTCAGGATCGCTGCCGCGGACACTTTTTATGAACGCGGAAATGATGTCATAATGAAAATCACCTTTTTTATCATATATGGCGATTCTCTTCTGAAGGACTTCTTCGATGAAGTCAGCCGATATTTCGTTTTTACCACCTTCCCCCTTTTTTACTAATTGAGAAGCAAGTTCGATACTGTTCAAAACGATTCTCGCGTCACCGGCGCAATATTGCACCAACACCTGCTTCGCCTCATTGCTTAACTGAATATCCCTTTTCTTCAATTCTGAATCGTTGGAAAGCGCCCTGTCAACAATTGTTAAAATTTCTTTGTTGGAAAACGGCTCCAGCGTATATACACGAGATCGCGATAACAGTGGAGAAATAACTTCAAAAGAAGGATTTTCTGTTGTCGCGCCAATGAGCGAAATTGTCCCGTCTTCGATGGAATGCAGCAGCGCGTCTTGCTGTGCTTTATTAAAACGATGGATTTCATCGATAAACAGGATTGTTCGCTTGCCTAATTTTTCCCTGTTAAATTTTCCCTTTTCAATAATCTTTCGTACATCCTTCACACCGGCTGTAACCGCGCTGATGGAAAAAAATTCTGACCTGGTTTCACCAGCAATGATTCGTGCCAGCGTTGTTTTCCCAACGCCCGGTGGTCCCCAAAATATCATCGACGCCAATTGATCGTTTTCAATTGCCTGGCGCAGCAACTTCCCCGGGGCGAGCAAATGCTGCTGCCCGACAAACTCGTCCAATGTTTTTGGGCGCATTCTTTCCGCCAGAGGGATTGCTTTTGACTTGTTTTTATTTTCAATATTTTGTTTAAATAAATCCATGTTTTTTTACTTCAAAATCTCTTGTCAATTAAAAAGCCCTTGCAGGCAAGTTCTGAAAAATATTTTGTTGATTGAAAATTTTAAGATAAATTATGGTTTTAAGCGCCATTAAAGCGATGGGAAAACGTGCCAGGCACTTCAAATAAATGATAGAGATAATTGAATTATTAATAAAAAGTTACAAGCTTTCATACAGCAACTAATTTTCTATTAAAAGTGCCTGGCACGTAGTTTTCGTCCCTGTCTATTTCCCCCAAAATTTTTTCATTTTTTTCTGCCTTGCTTTGAGTTCCCTGACTTTCTTCCGGCTCTTCATGGCAAATGGTCCGTCAGGTTCTTTTTTTATTGATTGTTGATATTCTTCAATCGCGTTATCAAATTCATTGCGGTTTTTTTTCTCGTAGGCTTTTCCCAAATAAAAATGCGGCTCAGCGGAGTTTTCCCGGATTATCATTGCTTTGCCAAAATGCTCAATCGCGTCCCATAATTCGGATTTACTTCCCTTCCTGTAAAGGATTTTTCCCTCTGCCATGTGATAAAAGTATTGAGCATCTTTGTGGTCACCTTTTTTATTCAGAGCTCTTTTTAAATACTTACGGGCTGAAATATTTTTCTTTTGCTGATAAAACTTTTTCCCTTTTTGAAATTGAACTTCCGCTTCCTCGGTCAGTTTATCAATATTTTCAATTTTTTGGGAAATCGTGCTGTCCGATGTATTAATCTGCTGGGCTTTTTGAAAATAATGTTTTGCCTTTTCCAGCCATTTATTTTCGTTATAGGCTGTTGCTAACTGATAGTTCGCTCTAAAATTTGTGGAATCTAATTTAAGCGCTTCTTTGTATTCTGAAAAAGCGATATTGTAACTTTTATTTTTTAAAGCCTTATCGGCAATAAATAAACGTGTCATTATAATTTCATCTTTGGTTTTTCGTGTAATACTTGAATATGGCTTGATCGAGAAAGCAATTTTTAAATTTGCCAGTGCTTTATCCATGTCATTTAAGGCACGGTAAGATTTACCCAAAATCAAATATGCCTCGGC
>NBLI01000126.1 GCA_002084535.1 Candidatus Zhuqueibacterota bacterium 4572_119 | reverse complement strand
TGATTTTTTTATCAAGGGGGGAGATTATACAATTGATTCCATGGATCAGGAGGAACGGCAGGAAATTGAAAACTACGGAGGTAAAATTGTTTTTTTGCCAGAACTCAAAGGAATTTCAACATCATCCATTATCGAAAGGATATTGAAATTCAGCGGTCGATTGACATTTTGTAACTGTTTTCCGTTTCACATTTGACATTTCAATTTTCATTTAAAAAAAACCAGCAATTTTACAAAATCAGATTCAACAAAAACAAAGAAAAAATGAAACCTTTAAAAGACCGGTACAGCACACCTGCTGAAAAAGAGAATTATGTTCAGAATATGTTTTCTGAAATTGACGAACACTACGACTTAATGAACCGCGTCATGTCATTGGGAATGGACATGCGCTGGCGACGAAAAGCCATCCGGGTGGCTGAATTTGACGACAAAGGAATATTGTTGGACGTTGCCGCTGGAACCGGAGATATGAGCCTTGCCGCAAAAAAAATGCTTCCCAATGTCAAAATAATGGGAGTTGACTTTTGCAGACCATTTCTCGATATCGCCCGGGAAAAATTTTCTCATAATAACAACCATGCTTCGGTGAATTTGATACAGGGAAACGGGTTAAAGCTGCCATTCGCAAATAATACTTTTCATGGTGTATTTAATGGCTTCCTGCTGCGAAACATTGCCGATGTCAAAGAGCTTTACACCGAGCTTTATCGTGTTACCAGACCTGGTGGAAAAGTTGTCTCGCTGGAAATGATGAAACAGACAAACCTGCTGCAAAAATCCATTTTCTCGGTTCACCAAAAACGGATTGTGCCATTCATGGGGCGAATGATTTCACTCCATCCCGAAGCCTATGAATATTTGCCTTTGTCCATTGAAAATTTTTACACTGCGGATGAGCTGTCAAAGGTCATAACTTCGGTGGGCTGGAAAAATGTGTTTCATAAAAAAATCATGTTCGGATTTCTTGCTGTTCATGTGGGAATTAAATAGAAAAGTTCACTCTAAAAAGCCCTAAAGGGCTTTCACCCTGATTGGGATTCGATCTTTTCTCCGCCATGAATGGCGGAGTTAGTCACTTATAATTACTTAAGTTATACGTTATAACTAACCCCATCCTTTAGGATGGTGGCTACATAATGCTGAAAAAAATTGGGACTTTGGTCCCTTTTTGGAGTTGACTCATAGAAAATAAATGTATATTATAAAGGAGCACAATTTTATGACGTTCTGGATGATTATTTTATTAATCAGTTACCTGGCGATTGTAACCTTCGGGTACTGGATGAAATTTTTAAATTTAAACCATTTGAAAAAATACGGACATCAAATACCTGAACCCTTCAAAGGATTTATCGACGAGGAACTGCTAAAAAAAACAAGCGATTACACGCTGGAACACAGCCGCTTCGGTTATTTGGAATCTATTTTTAATAATGTGATTCTCATTATTTTTCTTTTTGGCGGTGTATTAGCGCTTTATAATAGCTGGATTCTTTCTTTTAACTTATCATTTATTTTGACCGGAATTTTATTCTTCTTTTTAATGAGCCTGATTTCTACTTTTCTGGACATCCCTTTTGATTTATATTCCACTTTTAAAATTGAAAACAAATATGGCTTTAACACAACAACCCCGAAACTCTGGATTTTTGATTTTATAAAATCTATTATCATTTCTGCCATCCTGATGTTCATCATAGGCGGGATCGGCTTCTGGATTATCCAGGCAAGCCCCGGATACTGGTGGCTTTGGGTTTGGTTTTTCTTCCTGATTTTCAGCTTGTTTCTCATGTATATATCGCCTTATGTGATCGAGCCGCTGTTCAACAAATTCACTCCTATTGCTGAAGACTACAAAGAATTAGAAGAAAAAATCACAGCTATGCTGGCAAAAATAGGGCTGAAAGTGAGCCGCGTATTTCAAATGGACGCGTCCAAACGAAGCAAACATACCAACGCCTATTTCACAGGTATTGGAAAAGTTAAGCGCATCATTCTTTATGATACACTGCTGGAAAAGATGGAAGAGGATGAAATTTTGTCGGTGTTAGCGCACGAAGCAGGACACTGGAAGAAGAAGCACGTTTTGAAAAGAATCATTATTTCTGAAATTGTTGGTTTCGTGGGAATTTACATTTCGTTTCGTTTGCTGCAAATGGACTGGCTGACGCAAATTTTCAATATCAAGCCGGACGAGCTGTTCAACAATTTTTTTGCCAAGCTGCTCATTTTGGGATTCATCAGCAGTATCGTTTCTTTTCCAATCACGCCACTTTCCAGCTTCTTCTCGCGCAAACATGAACGGGAAGCTGATCAAATGGCGGTGAACCTGACAGGGAAGCCCGATGGTTTAATTTCATCACTCATCAAGCTTTCCAAAGACAACCTGGCGAACCTGCATCCACACCCATTTTTCGCGAAGTTCTATTATTCTCATCCGCCGATTGTGGAACGGTTGGAGGAGCTGAAAAGGATGAAACCGGAAAAATGAAAGATCTTATTTTAGTTTGAGCTTTTTTTGGAGCTCTTTTTTGAGTGTTTCACATGGAGTCTTCAACTGTGTTGAAGTTTTGCATCAACGCCGATGCTGCACTCCATATCTAATGAATTGTTTCAACGATGTACCGGAGACTAACATTTTATAATGACCGACTTAACACCTTACATTATTATCGTTTTCGCGCTGGCGGTTGCTTTATTTGCGTCCCGATTATTAGTTGATCAAATCGGGAAACTCGTTTCAAAAAAATTCAAGCCGTATTTTTACACTGTGCTTGAACTTATTCCCATTTATGAAATGATCCGATTGATCATCAACTACGAAAAATTTTACAAAATTTTATATTTCTATTTTTGGGTGATTTTTTTAATTGGATTGATAATCTTATTTTCAATTGAACTTAAAAAAACCATCCACCATAGATAACGAGTGCAACTTAAACTTAAAAAATTAAACACAGAGAACAATGCAATCAGAATTTGGCAATGAGGAAAAGGAACGTTATTCCAGGCAAAAATCTTTTTTTGGTATCGGTGAAAAAGGACAAAAAAAGTTGGCAGCGGCTCGCGTACTGATACTCGGTTGTGGCGGATTGGGGTCAGCGGCGGCTTCTTTGCTTGCCAGAGCAGGCATTGGCTATTTAAAATTAGTTGACCGGGACTTTCTCGATCTGAGCAATTTGCAACGGCAGATATTGTATGAAGAACACGATGTGAAAGAAGGACTGCCCAAGGTCATTGCCGCGGAAAGAAGATTGAGAGAAATAAATTCAACAATCCGAATCGAGCCAATTATCACCGATGTAAATCGATTCAACATCGAAAAGCTGATTGCTGATGTTGATCTGGTCATTGACGCGGTCGATAATTTTGAAACTCGTTTTCTTTTAAATGAAGCCTGCGTTAAACAAAAACGCCCCTGGATTTATGGCGCCGCTGTTGAATCCTATGGCTTAACAATGAATATTATCCCCGGCAAGACTGCCTGCCTGCGCTGCATCATGGACAATATCCCGCAGCCCGGTTCCACAAATACTTGTGAGACTGTTGGAGTACTGAGTCCCATCGTTACAATTATTGCCTCCATCCAAAGCGCGGAAGCGATAAAGATTCTCACCGGCAATACAAAAGACATTAACCAAAATTTACTTAGCATCGACCTCTGGCAAAACAGTTATCAAGCCATCGACGTAACCAAATCCAAAATCCAGAAGAATTGCCCGGTTTGCAACAACCACGAATTTGATTTTTTGAACGGAAAGCGCGGCAGCGCCTACACTGCTATTTGTGGCAGAAACGCGGTTCAAATATTGCCGTTTAAAGAATTAATACTCGACCTGCCCGAATTAACCCTGAAACTCTCCTCTTTGGGAAGTGTCAAAGCCAACGAATATTTAATCCGCTTCGAAATCGAAAAATACGAACTCTCCATTTTCCCCGATGGCAGAATGATCGTCAAAGGCACCACCGATACGGGTATTGCCAGGAGTTTGTATTCTAAATATTTGGGGAATTAGATAGGCGATCATCAAAACTTCAACCCGTCCGATTGATTTTTTCAATCCTGACAAACGATGACTTGATGCTTTATTTAGCTAAATAAAATATTTTTCTTGATATTTAGCAATATTTCCGTTATTATTAAATGCATCCACATCAAACCTGAATCTCTATGACTCCTCTTATCCATTTACGACTGACTCTGAACCTGTATCGAAGTTAAGCGCTGCATTCCTGATAAATTCTATTAGTTCCCGAATTAACGTCTTTCTAAATCAGGGGCTATTGAAATGATTGGCAAAACAATCTCATATTACAGAATTTTAGAAATAATTGGCGAAAACGTATAAGTATATAGGAATGATTCCGGAGCAGGTAAGAACGGTAGATCGGCAAAGAGGAACAATATTTTTGTGGATCAGTGCGCTATTTTCTTGATCAATAATATTTAATGGAGAATATTTTCGTTAGCGAACAGAATAAAGAAGATAATTTCGCTCAAAAAAACCTTACCCGTTTAAAAGCCAATATATAAAACATATTCAGGCTATTTTGTTTTAAATCTTTTTATCGAGTGCTAAACATGACGTTTTTTATTATATACCCCACAATCAATCTATGCCCCGCATCAGAAAAATGAATCCCGTCACCATAGAGAAACAACTGCGTTGAATTAACTTTTCTTTTTGCCAAATAATTGGCAGCGTCCAAAACCTTCACTCCCCTTTCGGCTAATTTATCCTTCATTAATTTCTGCGGCTGGTCAAGGATGGATTCCGCGTTCCGGATTTGATATTCGTAAGGCAGCAATAAAATCTCGAATTCGATTTGGTGAATTTGGCACAGGTTTTTAATGGATTCTATTTTTCTAATTGACTGAATGAATTCTTCTTTCTCCGTTGAATAAAATTTTTCATCAAATAAATAATAGGTCTTTGGTCGGTCGAAGAATTGTGTTTTGACGAACATGTAAAAACGGCTCCGTGTTCGGATAAATTTCAATAAATCACCGAACAGGTAACGCAGCGATCCGCCCGGTGTTTCAAAATCGGGGACATGAAAATAGAGATCGTTCAGACACCAGCAAACGAAAATCTTGGAAATATTAAGTTTATTCCCCTCTTTCACAATAAAATGTTTTGCTAAATTTTCGTAATCCTCGATGGCGTAACCAACCACCGACGGATTGAGGATATTGACCGAATCAAGTTCCGATTGCAGCCTGCCGGCAAACGTGGAATCCGCCTCAACGCCAATGCCCATAGTCACTGAATCACCCAACAGGAGCAGACTTTTTTTTGTGGTATCGACTTTTGTTTTAAATTCCCTGAATCCATATTGATCAATTTTAACCAGGGCACCATTGGAATATCCGCTGCTCAAGGATTTAAGACCGTGGGAATTGTAATACATGTTATCAACGATGAGATTTTTATCTGTACCCTGGGGTTTTATTTGCGGGAGGAGCAGCCTGGTGATACCTTCACAGAACAGGTATAATACAGCTAACGCAAAAATGTAGAAGAAAAACAGGAGTGCTTTTTTTTTCATGGTTTTTTTTGTTAAAGAAAAAATAGCCACAGAGTTCACAAAAATTACTTATCCCGCATTATTCATCATATTTTTAAAGGTAGCGGGATAACCTGAATTACTTACACATTAAGGAATAAAACGCGAAAACTGAGTTTCAAACATCAATCGTAACCGATCACAGGGGAGACCATTAAATGAAAATGAAATTGGACAGGATCATCATGCCAAAGGCAGATGCGACTGGGCGCACAGGATTCTCAAGATTAACTGG
>NBLI01000125.1 GCA_002084535.1 Candidatus Zhuqueibacterota bacterium 4572_119 | reverse complement strand
ATCGGGTCGTTTGGGCAGACCATATTTTTTTCGGTCATATTCATCAGTTAGTATGTAACTGCTATTAAATCCAATACCCGGAAAATATTCAACGCTTTCTGCCGGGGAAAACTTGATACAGGTTCCATTGTTTGCCAATTCATTCATGGGATGGTTTTCACTAAAACCCCTTTTATGTATTTCCAGGTCAAATTCCAGTTCAATTTTCTGACCGGGTTGCAAAGGCGTTTTTAGTTGAAAAACACGAAAACCAAATTCATCCGCTTCCAACGTCAAAGTTGATGGTACAGAAAATCGCAGTTTATTCAATTTAGAAATATTTCTTTCAAACAAATTCAGGTAAATTTCCCCTATATCGTTATTCGTCTCATTTTTCAAGACGTATCTTCCTTTAATGTATAAATCTCTTGTTTCAGGAAAAATATCTACCTGGAGTTTTGTGTCAATAATTTTGGGCTGCAACGCAAACTCATACTGCCCAAATTTCTTTTCGTAATCAGCTTGCATTTGAATTTCATCATTCTTTGATAAATAGTCATTGAGAATGTATTTGTTGTACGCGATAAAACTACCCGTACAAAAAAACAGTAACAAAAGTATTGCGAATGTCAACTTGTGTCGCGGGCCTATTCTTTGCAGGGCAACTCTAATACGAAACCTGACACTAACTTCATTATTCCTTCGCCAAAGCAGGGAAGTGAGAATTATCAGAGCCAGTCCAAAAATCAGCCAATAAATTGTGTACCAAAATATCTCGGCGCCATACTGCCCAAAACCGTTGATGTTTGAATATAAATATTTTGGTACATTACCATACCTGAGTAATATGTTGTCCACTTCGAGTACATCAAAAACAACAAAATCCGCGATAAAATACAGCGCGGAAAGAAAGAAACCCATGTATTTATTTGATACGAGATTTTGTATAAAAAATACAACGATTGCAATATGCCAATATTTAATAAGTTCGATACCAAACAAAGTTTTTAGATAAAGTCCCAACTCAATTTCATAATAGCCAAAAAAAACCACCTGAGTCACAATCCCTGTTAACATCGCTAAAATAATATAAAAAAATTGAACGCTCACTATGGTAAAAAATTTGGAAAGATAACTCATCCAGTCTGGTATAGGCAGTGTATCATAAAACTCATTGGAAAGATTGTCCCGTTCCCGCCAGATTATCATCCCGCCAAATAGAATTGTCAAAGGGACCATATACGCCCAAATATGACCGGTAAATTTTAAATACCACGATGTGAGCGGGTAAATATTGCTTTCTGTGTAGGCAATATTTAAAACAAAGTTTGTCACAATCTCCTGCAAAGCAATAAATGTGAGTATAATAAACGCGGGATGAAAAACAATGCGTTTAAATTCTTTCCAAACAAGATGACCAAGTTTTTTCATTTGAAAAAGGAATGATTCATCCAGGCGCGCGATGGTCAGCTTATCCAAAGTTCTGATAATATTCGGCTCCACGTTTTTACCTGTTTGAAACTTTTGCTTTTCTTTTTTCTCAATAAATGATACAAATTTAAATTTTTTCCAGGTAAACAAAAATATTAATGAAGAGACGGTCAACCAGATTAAACGATTCATGATTAGCAATCCATGCAAAGGCATGGTATTATTGTTAATATCAGCAACAGTCCAGAATTTTGTCAACAAGTTAAGCGCGAAAATCCCGAATGGGTCAGCCAGAATTTTGAATGTGTCGTTTTCTATGGCAGTAAAACCGCCGATCACAAACGCGTAGATCATGAGGAAAAGAATTCCTGAAATGTATGTAAGTACCATTTTTCGACTCAATGTCGCCAGGGAAAAGAATATACTGCCTATTAATAAAAGATTGGGAATGACCATAATCAGGATTGGTAAAATAAAAGCAGATAATTGGAACGAGCCATAATACTCCGCGTCCAAAACCATACAACCGAAAACAAAGCCAAAGATGACACCAAAATAGATAAACAGGTTTGCTGTAATACCCGCTAAAAAACGCCCACCGAGGTAAGCAGTTTTGCTCATTGGTAAAGTAAAAAATAAATCATGAATTTTCGCGATAAAATCTTTGGTAACAGTTCTGCCAACAATTATCATAGTGATCAATCCGCCAAAAACACTGATATTGGTAAACATTTTGGCTATGATGAGCGGCGCATTATGGCTTTCCTTACCAATCGTCACACCCATTAAAACAACTCCGGGTTTTGTGTTGGATGTGAACATGTAAACAGCAAAGAAAATCAGACCCAAAAAAATGTAGAAAGCAAAACTTTTCAGGTTTTTCTTCAATTCATTTCTATATATATCAAAAAACATTAATTATCCTCCAGGCACTCATGCCAGTCATTTACTTTGCAAAGCTGCAAGCAGTTAAATAAAAAAATCGTAATACATCACTTACCGGTGGTGGATAGAGTTGTCGTACACTTCAAAAAAATAGATAATGCGTCACTTAACAAATATATTTATTGAAGCTATGAACATAATTAATTATTACAATTTCAAGTGCGCGACATCTTGAATACTCTAACAACTGATGTGTTACAAAAAATCCATTTATCTTTATGCCATTATTGACAATGTTACTGGTGAAAAAAAAATATCAACTAATTCCTTAACCCGCATTCTTCATCATATTTTTAAAGGTAGCGGGATAACCTGAATTATTCACACATTAAGGAATAAAACGTAAAAACTGAGCTTCAAACATCAATCAGATTTAACAAATTGATATTAATTAAATTATACCACTTTAAGTTAATGTTTGTGAATAAGTCAGGTTAAATAATAAAAATAGACATCTTCCAATGAAGTCTGCACTAAAGAAAAGCCATTATTTGGATTCGACTCGCTGAATACATGGATGAAAGTTTTTCCGGCAAAAAGCCTGGTCGAAAGCATATAGTATTTATCTTCATAAGCTGGCAATTCATCTTTCACGATTTCCTTCTCCCAAATTTTCCCTTTCAATGAATTAATCGCTACATTAGTTCTTTCCTTTATGATGATCTCGCCTTTTCGAATAATCGCCATATTCGCGCACAGGTCACTGACATCATCCACAATGTGAGTTGATAATATAACAACAATATTTTCTCCTATTTCACTTAACAGGTTGTGAAAGCGCACCCGTTCGGCAGGGTCCAATCCTGCTGTTGGCTCATCAACGATGATCAGCTTTGGATTGCCCAACAAGGCTTGCGCGATACCAAACCGCTGCTTCATCCCGTTAGAGAAAGTACCCAGTTTCTGTTTTCGGTTTTCCCAAAGATTCACTCGTTTCAATAATTCTTCAACCCTCTTATGTCGTATTTTTTTATCCCTGACGCCTTTGAGCAAAGCAAAATGGTCCATTAAGTTATAGGCGGTATCTCTCGGATAAAAATCAAAAGCCTGCGGCAAGTAGCCCAACACTTTTTTTACTTCATTTTTTTCTCTTAAAACATCAATCTTGCCAAATAAAATTTGCCCGGAATCTGCTTCCTGTAATGTGGCAATAGTTCGCATTAAAGTTGATTTTCCCGCGCCATTAGGGCCCAGAAGCCCGAACAGACCAGTCGGAATATCCAGCGACACATTTTTTAATGCAACAACTCCATTGGAATAGGTTTTTGATAGATCGGAAATTGACAGCTCCATAAATTGCTCCTTCAAACAACTAATTTCTAAATTAAAATTGGAAATCATCAATAATTTTTTCTGGCTATTCTTCATCTTCTTTGGAAAGTAACGTCTTCTGTGCTAAAAAATAATATACTACAAAACCAATTCCGGCAAAGACCAGCATCATTCCGATAACCCCCTCATCTGAAATATCAAATGTGGCTACTTGTCTAATTAGAAAGGGCAAGCCAATTCCAATTAGAACAAGCCCCCATCTTATATTCGAGATTGGGTGAAAGGACTGCTTTTTTAAAAATAGAAATTTTACATTTTCATCTACCATTCCCTTTTCTATCAATTTTCTCCTGATGCTATTATCAGAAATGATTTTTATGATAAGTGCGACAGGTAAGAAAATTGACAATGGAATTAATAATTCGCCAAGACTTTGCATTTTTAACTCCTGTTTTAGTTGTTCATAAATTGTTTTACAAGAATAGACACATCACAAAAAATAAAGTTGCAAATAAATTTCACTGTAATTTAGACATATAAAATGAGCTCAACTAATGTAAGAGGATCACAGCAAAAAACTGCTTTAAGGGATTTTTTAATCATCATTTTTTTTGCAACTTTTTACTAAATTATGTGTCTATTAATCCATGGAGTCTCTCGATTCAGAAAAGAAATTAATCGAAAACATCCTGGCAGGCAACCCGGACGAATTCCGTGTTCTGATTAATCAGTACAAAAAACTGGTGTCTCATATTTTATTCAGGTTAATATCCAACCAGAATGACCGCGATGAATTGAGCCAGGAAATATTTATTAAAATTTATGAAAACTTAAAATCATTCAAATTTCAGTCAAAACTTTCTACCTGGATCGGCAGAATAGCCCATAATACTTGCCTCAATTATTTAAGAAAAAAGCGGCTTCACTTTTATGATGATCAGATAAATTATCAAAAGGATGAAAATAAAGAACGAAACATTAGAGCCGATATTCATGAAGCGAAATCACCATCCTTTCTGCCCGACGAGGTTGCAAATCAATCTCAAGTCTCTTCATTTATAAATAATGAAATAGAGGTGCTCCCAATCCAATATCGCGAAGTTATTACTTTATATCACCTGGACAATTTTAGCATTAAAGAAATCAGTGAAATCATGGGCGTACCTGAGGGAACGGTAAAAAGCCATCTTTATCGCAGCCGCAAACTTTTGAAAGATCGCTTAACAACCAAATATAATTTGGAGGAATTATGTATTTAGACCATTTAACAGATGAACAATTTCAATTATATTTGGATGGATTACCAACCGAAGGGATTTCTGATATTGAAGAGCATTTAAAGACTTGTGAAGAATGCCGTTCTCAATTATCTGCTTATAAATTGGTTTATAAAGAATTGAACATCGAGCCGGAGTCAGCTTTATTGCCCGGCTTTGAAAACGCGATAATCAGCAGAATCAGGAAGAAAGCTGAACAGAAACAGTTTATCCGAAATTTGCTGACACAAGCAGCCATGATAATATTGGGATCAACTTTACCGCTTTACTTCCTTTTGACCGGGAAAATATCTGACGATTTAAATCATATTTTTGTAAACAACTGGTTCGGAACAAAACACTTGTGGGAAAATGTTTTTGGATTTATCAGAGGAATGAATGTAAGCACGGAGCTCGTGGTTTCCGCGTTGATAATTTTGGTGGTATTTAGCTTAATCGAAAGGATTTTGCCATTCAGCGGACATCGCAAAGCAGCACTTTTTAAGGTGTTTTAAATTTTTTACCGATAGCCAGCTTTGCGGCATAATCAATCGCCAATTCCAAAGCCTCGGTACTTGCCACTCCCTTGCCGGCAATTTCAAACGCTGTCCCATGATCCACGGACGTTCTGATGATGGGCAGCCCAAGCGTGATATTTACGCCCCGAACATTCTCCATTCGCTGTAAAACATTGTTCCATTCAAAGCCAATCAATTTAAATGGTATGTGGCCCTGATCATGGTACATTGCCACGCAACCGTCAAAATAACCACCTTTCATCATAGGGAACAGCACATCCGGCGGGTATGGTCCCTCCACCATATATCCCTTACGATTCGCTGCTTTAATGGCAGGAATGATTTGCTCTTTTTCTTCCTTTCCAAAGAGCCCGCCATCGCTGGCATGTGGGTTTAATCCGGCGAC
>NBLI01000124.1 GCA_002084535.1 Candidatus Zhuqueibacterota bacterium 4572_119 | reverse complement strand
GGTAGAGATTTTTTTCCAATGAAACGGCATATTAGCTTGACTCATGAATATACAAACTTTCATTTTGATAATCAAGATTTTTCAAAATGGAATGCTTTATTCAACTTTTTTACTGCTCAACACCAATAAAAACTTAAACACATCATAGCTTAATATTGTAACTTAATAATTTATTGGCATTAATGATATTATTTACTAGCATAACAATTTAATAAAAACTCCATATAAAATGGCTTGCTTTTTGCAACAGCAGGGAATGAATTGCCCGAAACAATATTCTTCATTAAATCCTTAATGGAGGGAATAAGGACAGTGGACTACCCAACGAATCAAATCGCCAATAACAAAGCAACTCCAGCTCAAAACCCAACTTCATTAAACACTATTACAGGTTCGTTTGCAAATACTTCGACTTCACCATATACCATCGCTGTCGGGAGTGGAAAAGGAGGCGTTGGGAAAACATTCATGTGCGCCAGCATTGCTTTTCGTTTGGCAGAACAAAACAAAACAGTTACCATCATCGACATGGATCTCGGCAGCCCCAGCCTTCACACATTTTTTAAAGTCAAGCCGAACCTAACAATCAAAGAATTCATTTTTAATTCAAATCTGGACATTAATGATCTGGCGTGTGAGACAGCACATAATAATATTAAAATCATTTGTGGATCACCAGAAACACTTGGTCTTTCGCATCGTTACGATTTAATTTTGCCGAGACTTAATAAAAATATCAACATGCTAAACAGCGATTATATTATTTTTGATTTGGGATCAGGGCTGAATTTATTTGACATTGAAATTTTCATTGATGCGGATGAAAAAATTCTGGTAGGGACTCCTGAGCCCGCGGTAATATTGGATAACTTTAATTTCCTCAAGCTTTGTATTTTAAAAACGCTGGAACGCCTGTTTTCTAATCAACCAGAAAAATTAAAGGTCATAAAACAATCCTATACAAAACCAACCGAGAAAAACAATAGAGTTATAAAATCTCTCATTTGTGATCTGGACGGAAAAAGTAAGACATCCATTAAAAATAACGCCCTGAAATTTTTCCCAAAATTTATTTTAAATATGGTGCACGATGAATCAGACTTTCCTTTTGCGTCTTCCGTCGCCATCGCGCTCAGAGATATGTTCAATATCGACGTAAAACAACTTGGCACTATTCCATTTTCAACCGAGCTGCGAGATTCAATTAAAAATAATTCACTGGAAGATATTTTCAAACAATTTTTCGAAACAAACGAAGCTTACGCGAATGTCACCAACGGAATTATTCTAAATTCTCTTCAAAGAGCAGATTTAGACTCAAAACTTCTGACGCGGAAACAGTATAGAAAAAACAGACTGAATTGCTCAGCGAGTCGCTTCATCTGCTCGTCAAAGTGCAGTCTATGGAACAACTGCACTTACCAAAGGGGCGGCTATCCGTGTAAGATAAAATACATTGGATTCATCAATTCAAATTAATTTTGACCTCGTTTTGATTCATATAAATGAAAGCCTGTTTGAATGCCCGTTCAATCAGGCTTTTTCTTATGACAAAACCATAAATTCAACAATTTACTTTGGGCATGATCTTTGTGGCAAAAATAAGATGCCATTCATATTTTGAAATTTGGTTTAAACAATTAAAATGTTGCAAAAAGGAATAATATAATAATGAAATCAATTTTAATTAAAATTTTTTTGATAGCCGCGATTATCCAAAGTTGTCATCAACCGCTTCCCCCGGAGCTTGAAAATCGTCCGCCAGGAATACCGGAAAATGTTTTTCCTCCCGCAGACTCTCTGAACATACCTGTGGAACTCACTTTCCGGTGGCAATGCAGCGATCCAAATGAAGACGACTCTTTAATATACGACTTTTATTTAGAGGCAAATAATCCAACGCCAGCACTCTTTAAAGACAGCCTGGCAACGGATACACTTTTTGTGGATTCACTGGAGTATGATAGCACGGAATACTTTTGGAAAGTTGTGGCGTTTGATAGAAGCGGCAGAAGTACCAGCAGTCCGGTTTGGTCATTTAGTACAATATACGAAAACAACAATCCTCCATTTATTCCATCATTTCCTCAACCGGCTAATAACGCGGATCAGGTTGGAATTAAGAACATTTCTTTAAATTGGCTGGGCGGAGACCCCGATTCTTTCAGTAAAGTAAAATATGATGTCTTTTTTGGCGGAGACTCTCAAGCCCTGCAACTAACGGCAGAAAACATTTCAGGCACCAGCCACGCCTTACCCATTCTTTTATATGGCACTCAATTTTACTGGCAGGTAAAATCTTATGACGACTATGGGAGTCAGTCCGAAAGCCCGGTTTGGAATTTTAAAACTGTTACGGCAGACATCCTGTTTGATGATAATTTTGACTCATACACTTACAATACTAATCCACCCAGCCTGGTCTGGACAGTGTCGGAAAGTGGGATTGATATTTATGTTTCCAATGAAACCAGTTGGAATGATGTTGGTAATAGCATGTGTTTTACAGATCCTACTGAAGCCGCCAACGGTTACCTGGCAACCCAGTTTGAAGCCCACGAGACAGGGATGATTCAGTTTTACTGGAAAGTGATGAATGAAGATGATTATATGGGTTTCCGGCTTTATTCTGACAGCCCGGATTCGCTGCATTTGGGTCCACAGGTTTCGATCCGGGAGGGGAAAATCCAATACTATGATATTGATCGTCTTTGGCAGGATGTCTCTTCAGTAAATACGGATCAGTGGTATTTCATCCAACTGATTTTCGATTGTAATGATCAATTCTTTGCAATTTATGTTGATGGGGAATTAAAAACTGAACACGGCACGTGGCTTGGAACTTCTGTACCTGACTTGGATCAAATTTATTTCTTAACATTTGAAAACAGGATTTGCCAAAAAGCTTATATCGATGAATTCAGATACATGTCTGTAGTTACACCCTGATAAGATCAGCTTACAGAACAATAATAACTTCGGTGCCTTTGCCGGGAAAACTTTTGTAATCTATCGTCGCATTGTGATCATCGATAATCTTTTTCACAATGGCAAGCCCCAGGCCCATTCCCCGTTGCTTTGTCGAATAATACGGTTCAAATATTTTTTCCACGACTTCTGCTTCCATTCCTTCGCCCCAGTCTTTTATTTTTATTTGTATAGTTTTCTGATTTTCATCAACTATGGAGGTCTCAACAAGGATTTCGCCGGGCGAAGGTTTCGCGCGACTCGATTCAATCGCGTTTTTGATGATGTTGTGCAGAGCTCTCCTGAATTGAACCCGATCCAAATTGACCAGTGGTAAATTTTTATCCAGTTTTAATTTAAAATTGATCACACCGGGTTCCGCTTCAAGCAAAGTCACAATACTTTGTATCACTTCATTCACATTATCCTTTTCCAGGTTAGCCTGAGGCAAACGCGCGAATTCTGAAAAATCGGTGGCAAAACGCCTCAGTGATTCTAACTCCGCGTAGATCGTTTCCACAGGATCGAATTTTGAATCTTTCTTTCTGCCCTTATTTTCCACAATGCGGCGAATAGACAGTTGAATCGGCGTCAGGCTATTTTTAATTTCGTGAGAAACGCGGCGCGCGACATCCTGCCAGGCTGCCAGCCTTTCCGCTTGTACTAGTTTCTCCTGACTGACTTTCAAATCCCTCGCCATTTTATTAAAAGAATCAACTAAAAATTTTATTTCATCTTTAGCCTTCACGGTTACCGGCTTATCCAGGTTTCCCTCTGCCACGCGCTGCATGCCAGCAGTGAGTTCCTGTATGGGTTCACTAATACCCCGCGACAGAATTTTTGCCGCGTAAATCGCAATGACCGCCATGATAATTATCAGCAGTGTCGAAAAACCCCAAATTATTTGCCCCTCAACCACCGATTTTTTAAATAACGAGAGTGAATTGTAAATACGCAGGGATTCAGAAATATTGTCTTTGGCGATGACTATTTTTGGATCAACTGAGAATGCAGCAACACGAAATTCATTTTTATTTAAAACATCATATACCTCAAAATAATTGCCTTCTTCTACCTGGATTAACTGACTTTTAATTTCCCCATTTAAAAGAGAAGGTATTACTTCGGATTGATGGATCAGACTTTTTCGCCACAATGAATTTTGTATTCCAACAGATTCAAGCAGTTGCAACGATCCATTCTGAATCCTACCTTTGGCATAGTAAACGATATCGTTACCAGTGGCAATTTTCTGATCCACCTCATCGCTCTCCTGATAAATTTTAAAAAAAATATCGCCTCTTTCTTCCAATTGATACCTGATAATATCGAGAGAATTGGACAATGACCGTTCGATGCCCGGAAGCAAAAGCATCTCAACGCCACGCGTAAGCAGGGCGCTCACAAAAGAGGTTAGCGGTATCGCGGGAATCAGCACCAGCAAAATAAAAGTGATTGTTAATTTAACCTGGAAACGAAATCCTTTGGGAGAACGGCGGTAAATCAAATAAAGATAAAAGGAAAGGAAAAAAGCAATGATTAATATCCAAAAGAGGAAAACATTCATATTAAAGCCAGCTTAAATTAAAAACACAAAAATGATTTGAGATTTTTTTGTCACCAAATATTATTCTATTCACAATTGTCAATTGAGAATGAAAAATTGATAATTGTCAACAACAGAAATACAGCCTCCAGGTCACCGGAACAGGGACTTATCCCCCAATACGCTTACGCTTGATCAGATACTCCATTAACGCCAAATCAAAAGTTCGGGAAGTATCGAGTAAAACGTAGTCGATTCGATTCATCCGGCATTGACGTTTGTAATTATTTATAAATTCTTGCATTAGCTTCCGGTAGTCGGCGCGGATATGCCAGGGCTGTGTGGTTATTTTTTCCCCGGTTTCCAGATCTTTGAACAACGCGTTTCGCTTGAAATCAAAGCTGATTTCCATTGGGTCTAAAATATGAAATACGATAACCTCATGATTATTATGACGAAAATGCTTTAGCCCGGAAATTAACTCATCAGGGTCATCCATTAAATCCGACAAAACAACAACCAGACCTCGACGTTGAATTCGCTCCGCCATTTCGTGAAATGTTTTCGCCGTGTCAGTTTTTTCGCTGCATTTAATTTGTTCCAGCTCTTTTAAAATTTGTGATAAATAACTCTTAACAGAACGCGGTGCCAGGTATTTACGAATTTCGTCATCAAAATTGATCAAGCCGACCGCATCTCGCTGCTCTATCATCAGGTAGGATAATGCAGCGGCTAAATATGACGCGTATTGCAACTTGCTTAATTTATGAGAAGTGTAAGACATGGAAGCCGAAATATCCAGCAGCAAATAGGATTTTAAATTTGTCTCTTCCTCAAATTGTTTGATATAAAACTTATTTGTCTTTCCATAAGCTTTCCAGTCAATGTGCTTGATTTCATCGCCCGGTATGTAAGGACGATAATCGGAAAATTCCACACTGAATCCATGATACGGACTGCGATGAAGACCTGAAATGAATCCCTCAACAATTAGCCTGGCGCGTAGCTTCATGTTCTTCAAACTGGAAATAACTTCAGGATTCAAATACTTTTTATAATCCTTTGCCGCTTTAATCGACATTTATTAAGCCTTCATTTCTTTGATTAATCTTTCAATGATTTCTACTGTATTCACACCATCTGCTTCGGCATTAAAGTTTGTTACCAATAAACTTTGGCGCCTTTTTATCGACCGGTCTGGTCAGGCTAACCAGCTTCACTGCAAAATCCACCACATTATCAGCCACAGGAACGCGGCGGACTAAATCCTGCATTTTGATAATCTCCGCTTTATCAAGAACCACTTTTAACTCTGGATCATAAGCGCTGGTAGTAGATTTAACGATTTGCGATTCTTCCTCGCTGCTTGGATAATCCACCCAGAGATTAAACATGAAACGGTCCAGTTGCGCTTCGGGCAGGGGATAGGTTCCTTCCTGCTCAATGGGATTCTGTGTTGCTAATACAAAAAACGGCTCTTCAAGATTGTAAGTTTCCCCGGCAGCGGTCACCTCGTGTTCCTGCATTGCTTGTAAAAGAGCCGCTTGAGTTTTGGGAGAAGTTCGATTGATTTCATCGGCAAGGACAATATTGGCAAAAACCGGACCCTTCACAAACTTAAACGCTTTTTTTCCGGTTGACAAATCATCTTCAATCAGTTCAGTACCGGTAATGTCCGAGGGCATCAAATCCGGTGTAAACTGAATTCTGTTAAATTTCAAATTCAGGACTCTGGCAACAGTGCTAATCAGGAGCGTCTTTGCTAATCCGGGAACTCCAATCAGCAAACAATGTCCCCGCGCCAGCAAGCTGATCATGAGCTGATCTACGACCTCATTCTGCCCAATGATGACTTTTCCAATTTCTTTCAATATTTTGCCATGCGAATCTTTTAGTTGGTCAACAATATCAAGATCACTAATCTGTTTTTTTTTCACTGCCATACTGCCTCCGGTGGATATATGAACTTAATTCCAAATTCGAATATTCGTTGTTCTCATTACTCATTTTTACAACAAAAGTCCCGATCAAAAACTGTTTCCAGGAAACTAATGTTTATATGCAAGCGGTAACAGTTTGTTTCATCGAAAATTAAAATAAAAAACATTTGTGAAATAAGCAAATAATTTGTTGCAAAAATAAGTTCATTTTTGTAAATTGACCAACATGAAAAAAATCAACGCCACAGGCTTGACCCTTGAAGAAATGGAAGAGTTAATGAAATCCATAGGTCAACCATCTTACCGCGGCAGGCAGCTTTTCACCTGGCTTTACAAAAAGCGCGTCTCAAAAACAGAT
>NBLI01000123.1 GCA_002084535.1 Candidatus Zhuqueibacterota bacterium 4572_119 | reverse complement strand
GATCCACAACCGGCTGTGTCGGATGAAAACGGTATCGCTTCTACGAGACTTAAATTACAGGATGCTACCGGAGAAATGTACAGAGTCTGGGCAATCAAAAATGGATTAACAGGCTCGCCACTTGAATTCACGGCTTCGGGTGTGATAAATAAATTCCCCATGTATAATTCGATTCCGGATTATATTATTCAGGAAAATCAGTCAATTAGCTTTACCGTCCAGGCAACTGATGATGATGGCGAACCTATAACTTACGGAATCAGGGACCTGCCCAGCGGAGCGAATTTTGATTCTTTGGGAACAAGACAATTTAGCTGGCAGCCCGATTATTATCAGGCAGGAGATTATACGGTTCATTTTATGGCATGGGATAATAGCGGTGGATTTGATGATGAACCGGTGAATATCACTGTACAAAATGTAAACAGGCAGCCCCAGATCATTAATTATGAACCGATTGCGTACCAGGTCGTTGGACACTGGGACATTGGTGAAATATTCAGGTTTATGGTTCAGGCTATTGATGTTGACAATGATGTGTTGTCTTACGAGTGGTATAACAATGACCTTTTGGTTTCAACAAAAAATTACTACGACTGCGAGGTTTTAAAGCAAGCGTTAAGCAGTCATACTATTGTGGCAAAGGTCAGTGATGGATATGATATTGTAGAGCATACGTGGGTTTTATTTGTGAAAGTACCTGTGGAGTTAGCGAGCTTCTCAGGTAACGTTATTGAGCGGAAGGGAGTTGAACTCCACTGGGAAACAACAGCAGAACATAATCATGCTGGATTCAATCTTTATCGAAAATCAGCAAGCAACGGAGGATATGAAAAAATCAATGTTCAGCTTATAAAACCTGGTGATACAAAACAATATGACTACCTGGACAGAAATGTGAAAGTGGGACAAACTTACCATTATAAACTTGAGGATGTTTCACTTACAGGTGAAAAAACAATGCATGAATCAATTACCGTATTTGTTACAAAACCTAAAAAATATTCATTGTCGCAGAATTACCCAAATCCATTTAATTCATCGACCCAGATTCAATTTCAAATGCCAGATCAGAAACGGGTTGAAATAAAGATTTACAATATTCTTGGCCAGGAGATTAAAACTCTGGTAGATGAAACTTTGGAAGCGGGATATCACTCGGTTATCTGGAATGGATTGGACAAATTTGACAACTATGTAAGCTCAGGCGTGTACTACTATCGCATTGTCAGTGGTGATTTTGCGAAAGCGAAAAAGATGGTATTTCTCAAGTAGTAAAAAGCATTAATTCAATCGTGATTTTAATTCAGGAAACCGGATTATTCCGGTTTCCTGAATTTGTTATGTTAAGAAGATTATTCCTGTTTTGTTTTTCGATTTTAAAGAAAAGCTGCTTATTAAAATAATTTCTCTTACAATGTTTTGGTAAAAAAAATTAAATAGAAGCAGGGGGAAGAGACCAGAAAAAAGAGGCTGTTTTTCTGGTTTAATTTTTTAAAAAAAGTACTATTTTAATTCATATTTTTTATGCAATAAAAGCGAATTGATGGTATATTTAAATAATAGAGGATTTACTATTATATAATAATTGATATGAGGGGGCTATGTGTATGAGCCGAAAAGTTAGATTTTTTAACCGCTTAATTATTATTCAGTTATTGTGTTATATTTCAATTTCATTTGCATTAGATAAAGCAAACTATGTAGTGAAAATTGATAACGCGAACAGCTACTATTTTTGGTTAAGGGCTAAAGCGCCTTCTGGAGAAGAAAGCTTAATAAATATTGCAGTGGATGAAGGGTATTCAGCAAGCTTAACTTTTACAGACAACCAAAATTTTGAATGGAAAAAAGTTAGCAGCGCATTCTATCTTGCTTCAGGTTCGCATAATATCAGCCTGCAAACTAACGTTTTGGGAACCTATATTGACAAATTTATTTTCACCGCTGACGCGGGATATACTCCAACCGGCGAGGGTGAGAGTTCAATATCTCCTGCTTCTATTTCAAATGTATGGAAAGAAATTGATTTAGGCGGTAAAGGGGGAATACTGATAATGGGCGATGTGAATGATGATGGAAAAATTGATTTTGTTGAATCGGGATTAAATTATATTTCTGCTTATGACAATAATGGATCATTGCTTTGGGAGAAAGAAATATCCGGTAAGAAGTTAGATTATGTTGGGGATGGAGCATGGGGCTGTCGGCCAATAGATATTGATGGCGATAATAATACAGAGGTTGTTGGGCTTGTCTGTATTAATGATTCATTGTTTTTAGCCGCGCTGGATGGAGTTACGGGGGATGTGGAATCAAAACGCTTTTTAAAGGCGGTGTCCGGGGATTGGTATTATGACGCAACGGCAATTGGTAATTTTCGAGGAATTAATTCTCCCCAGGATTTTATGATCAAAGTTGCAGAAAATGGATATGTTCCTTTTGAAATGACTGTCTATAAATTTGAAAACGGACAGTTTGAAGTCTTGTGGGAATTTTTTAGTCAACAAGGGGAGAAAAGGGCAGGATGTCATCGACCCAGAGTTTGCGATATAGATGAAGATGGTTATGATGAAATAATTTTTGGACATTGGGCTTTAGAAGAAAATGGCGATGTAAGGTGGGACAAACCATACGGCTTTTTCGATGAAAATAATCATATTGATTCTCAAAGAGCTGGAGATATATTGCCCTCAAATCCAGGAATCGAAGTTGCATACGCCAGCGGATCTCTTGTACTAGATGCAGATGGGAATGTTGTTTGGCGGAAGGATATTGATGAAGGGCAATCTGTGGCATTGGCGGAAATGAGACCTGATCTACCTGGATTGGAAATCCTGATCGCTTACCAGGAACCTTACAACGACGAGAGACTCTTTTCTTCAGATGGAACGCAACTTTGGCATTTTGACGGAAAAAATCATTATGCCGCAAGTTACGAGACTTATCCTATACAATGGATTGGGGATGAAGGAAGAGAGTCTGTACGCCAACCATGGGGAAGAGATCGGAGCCCAACAATTTATGATGAATATAACAATCTTGTGGTCAGGTTAACCCCTGAGTATGATTATTGGGAGATAGGTTATCGACCTTGCGATGTAACCGGGGATTACCGGGAGGAATTGATTTGCTTTAGTGAGGATTATATTATTATCTACGAAAATATTGCTGTGAATTCAAGATCATTTCCTTCACCCTGGAATGATCCTGTATATAGACGAAATCAATATAACTGGGTGTATTATTAATCCACAGTGATATATCAATTTTTTAATATATAAATAGAAAAGACCGACATGAAAACAAATATTAAAATTCAAATAATGAAAAATATTTTGTCATTTTTATCTGTGACAATTATTCTTCTCGCTTTGAGCACAAATTGTGTTTTTTCTCAAAACATAGAGTCATATTTTGAACAGCAGGGGAGTATTATCGCCGTCGAAGCTGAAAAAGCTTTAGGATTTGGATGGACAAAAGATTCTAATTCCGGTGCGTCAGGGGGATTAACCGTTTTTGTGCCTCAAACAGATACTTTGACTTTCCAGGTTTCTGATGACAGCTATGTCGATTTATACAATCGGAACACTCCTTTCGGAAGCCAAACACAATTACTTGTTGATGGTAAAGGCGAAAAACATCGGGGGTTCTTCATGACTCCTTGGTGGGACGGCAAAGTTGAAGCTTTTGAAAAAGCGGCATTCCTGAAATTTATTGTCACCGGGCTTTCAGATATAATTATCGAAGCCAAGGTTTATTTGTATTGTTTAGATTCTGGTATTGGTGGTGGAATTTACGAACTTGACCCCATAGTAGATGATTTGAATTGGACTGAATCGCAGGCAACCTGGAATAATCGCCCCAGCACGCATATTGATGCTAACACATTTCAGGATTATGTTGGAAGTGTGAGCGCGGGCAATTGGTATGCTTTTGATGTTACCCAGGCTCTTTATGGGAGGACAGATGGAGTTTATAGTTTTGGGATAGTCATGCAAGATGATCAATATACTGCTTGGAGTTCAAAGGAAGGAGCACAACCGCCATTTTTAGAAATAAGGGTAAAATCGTCCGGAACTTCATTGGCTGGAAATGTTAGATATTATTCTAATGATAATCCGATTGAAAACGTGATTTTGAATATTACAGGAGGATCACAAGACAGCCAAAACAGTGGGATTGATGGAGGTTACTATTTTAATAATTTATTATCAAACCAAAATTATTTATTACAAGCAAGTAAAACAGAAGATACGGATATTGGCCCCTTTGATATAACTACTTATGACGCGGCAATAACCGCGCAGGCGGCAGTGGGCATTCGTGAGTTATCGGATTTTGAAAGAATCGCGGCAGATGTCAGCTTGGATGGAGAGCTTTTAACATTTGATGCCGCTTTAATCGCTCAATATTCAGTGGGACTGCCAAAAACGACTGCTTCTCATGTCGGAGAATGGGATTTTGAGCCGGCTGATTATTATTATGAAAATTTATCAGAAAATAAAACCAACCAGGATTTTACTGGCATATTGTTGGGAAATGTTCATGGTGGTTGGTCGCAACCGGGGCGTCTATCAGGAACCGGCATGTCAATAAAAAAATATGACAAGCTCGAGGAACTGACCGTCGAACCAGGCGATGAGTTTGAAATACCTTTTGAGTTAGCCCATGAAGACATTATTTCACTGGACATTGACTTTACTTATGATGCGTCGGTGATGCGGTTTAAAGGAACAGTTCTTGGTGATCTGGGAAATGACGCAGAAATGTTTTACTATCAGGAATCTGGTAGAATCAGGGTGGGAATTTATAGTATCGTTCCACTCCCTCGGAACAGAGATGTTGTTTCTTTGAAATTTGAAGTTATTGGTGAAAAAGGTCAGAAAGGATTTATGTCTCTGGATAAGTTTCAATTAAATAATGAAATCTTAATGAAGAGCCGTTCCCAATTAGTTGTTGGACTAAATAATGAAATTCCATTAAAATTCAATTTACACCAGAATTATCCGAATCCATTGATAGCTAATGGAAATAATTCGTATGGCTCAGGATTTGGCACAAAAATTATGTTTGAATTACCGAAACAAACTGATGTTAAACTGACGATTTACAATTGCCTCGGACAAAAGGTACGTACTTTAATTAGGGGATTCAGAGAGGCGGGAAGTCATCATGTAAATTGGAATGGATTTGATGAAAGTGGGAATTTAGTATCAGCAGGTTTATATTTCTATCGATTGGAAACACCAAATCGAATCGCCATGAAACGAATGGTGTTGCTGCGTTGATTTCTTAACTTCAGCCGTGATGAAATTCAATAGCCTGAATTATTCACAAACATTAATTCAAAGTGGTATAATTTATTTAATATCTAAAAATATGATGAATAATGCGGGATAGATAAATATATTTTTTATTAGTAAAATTTGTAGAAGGCTAAATTCCAGTATTATGGGATTTAGACTTTCTCTGTTTAGGAAAGAGAGAAACCTCTGTATCATGAAAAAGGTGATTAAACAGCTTGTTAAGTTAAACATTAAATGGCTGATGCCGATACTGATTTTATTGGTGTTGGATCCACGTTCATTAACCAGCCAGGTAATTGAAGTTGAAGACATGGCAATCAAGACCACGGGTTATGCGATCAGTGGCGGCTGGGTATTGGATTCGGAGGGGTATGTAGCAGACACGTTTGATTTTTTGACTGAAAATTATTATTCATTTAAAATTCTTGCTAAAGGGACAAAATCAGGCAGTGAATGGCCATTTATGGAGCTGAGTGTTGAAAATCTACAAAGTGGACCAGTAATCGTTGACAAAACTTACTGGCGAGAATACACAGTTT
>NBLI01000122.1 GCA_002084535.1 Candidatus Zhuqueibacterota bacterium 4572_119 | reverse complement strand
CATAGATGACGCTCATTATTCAGTTTTCCACGTTGGCGGAAAAACAGATTTTCTCATTAATCAACAAATTGGAGGTGAAACCTGGCTGTTCCTGGGCGACTTCAAATTCAAAAAAGGATTAAACCCCGATATAGGAAAAGTCGTCTTAACTAACGAGTCAAAATCAGCAAAGAAAGTAGTTACCGCGGACGCGGTTCGTTTTGGCGGTGGTATGGGCAATATTTTACGTGGTGGCAGGGTCAGCGGCTATCCCCGGTTTGCCGAAGGGGCACGCTACTATTTGCAATACGCCGGAATGCCGGACACGCTGGTTTACAACATTAACGGCGACACGCTCGATTATCGAGACGACTATCAGTCACGCGGTGAGTGGGTGAATTATTTAAAAGGCGCGCCGTTTGGTCCCAATAAAAACAGAAACGCAGAAGGTTTGGATATACCCATCGACCTTTCCATGTCGTTCCATACTGACGCTGGAATTGATACCGCCGACAGCACTATTGGAACGCTTATGATTTATTCAATTGAGGACGCGGACACAACAAAAATTTTCCCCGACGGGATGTCACGGTTAGCCAATCGCGATTTAGCTGATATTGTGCAAACGCAAATTGTTAATGACATCAGGCTGAAATATCGCCCTGACTGGAATAGGAGGGCGCTGATGAACGCCGATTATAGTGAGGCTTTTCGACCAAATGTACCTGGTTTTCTTCTGGAATTATTGTCTCATCAAAATTTCAAAGACATGCAATACGCGCTTTCTCCCCAATTCCGTTTTGATGTTTCACGGTCAATTTATAAAGGCATGTTGAAATTTCTCGCCACACAGTTTCAGTACGATTACGTAGTTCAGCCGTTGCCTGTATCACATTTTTATACTTATTTTTCTGACTCTGCTGAAGTCACCCTGAAATGGAAGCCGGTAAATGATCCAATTGAAACAACCGCCGTTCCGGATAAATATTTGATTTATACTAAAATTGAAGACACCGAATTTGATCACGGAACTTTGGTTGACGCGACTGAATTTGTAAAAGGCAATCTTGAACCCGGAGTTATTTATCGTTTTAAAATCACAGCAATAAATAGCGGTGGCGAGAGTTTTCCCTCTGAAGAGCTTTCAGTGTGCTGGAATGTCGACAATAAACGACCAGTTTTGATTATCAATGGTTTTGACAGAATTGCACCGCCTGAAATCATCAGCCAACCAGAGTTTAAAGGATTCGCGCCGTCTTTGGATCCTGGGGTAGCAGACAGGTTTGATTTCAATTTCACAGGAAATCAATTCGATTTTGATCCACGCTCACAATTCCGCACCAATGACGCACCAGGACATGGCGCCAGTCAGGCGAATTTTGAAACGAAAGTGCGTCTGGGAAATACTTTTAATTATCCATATATTCACGGATCAGCCATAAAGAATTGTGGCTATTCATTCGTGAGTTGCAGCGATGAGGCGGTTATGGATGAGTTCATTGACATGAAAGATTACCTTGTGGTTGATCTTATTTTGGGCGAAGAAAAAGCGACCAAAAAACCTGAAATTCAGGAAAACTTTGGCACCAGGCGGCATCTGAATTCTAATTATAAGGTTTTCCCAAAAAAGTTGCAGCAAGAAATTAGGGACTATTTTGATAATGGTGGAAATCTGTTTGTATCCGGAGCCTACGTTGGTTCGGATTTAGTTTACCAAAAAAATAACGACTCCGAAGATGTAAACTTTGCCAGAAATCAATTAAAAATTAAATGGCAAACCGATCACGCGGTGGTTAATGGAAGCGTTTTTTCAGTTGACTCACTTTTTCTGCAGCCGTTTAAAAAATTCGATTTCAACACTTCCTATCATACAGATATTTATATGGTTGACGCACCGGACGCCATTAATCCGGCGGACAGCGCCAGGACAATTTTGAGATATTCAGAAAACCGTTTCAGTGCCGCGACCGCGTTTTATGGAAATCATTCAGTGATTGTTTTTGGTTTTCCCTTTGAAACAATCATTCAGGAAGATTGGCGCAACTCGGTCATGAAAGCGATTCTGACAAACTTTGAGAACAATTGAATTGTCAAAATTAACTTGGCAAACAACAATTAGCGTACCTATCGGTTCAATCTTGTCCTGAATTGTTCATATAAATTTAATAAACAATTATCAATAAATGCCTAAATTGTTAATTTTTAATGCCAGTCAGCAATTAAATATTTTGGCACCATAATTGAATATTCACAGACAAGAAATGATGACTTAATTTTCAATCTTTTGATAAATCAAAATTTAAATGAACCGAAAGGAGCCACAAAATGAAAAAGAAAATTTTAGCAATCACGCTACTGACAACAATGCTCGTGCTGGGATGTTCCTCGATGCGGGTAATGGTGGATTATGATGATCAATTTGATTTCAGCAACTACAAATCATTTAAATTCGTAACACCAAAAATCGTCAGCAAAAACAAGTCAGACCATAGCGCGGGTATCAAAGATCCATTATTTATTAAAAAAGCCTCACGTGAAATATCAGCAATTCTGACCAGTAAAGGGTACCAAAAAACTGGCAAAAAAAATCCTGCTGATTTTTTGGTCGCGTTTTACGCCACAGCTAAAAACCGAGCCCAAATCACACCGCCAACTTACCACATTGGCCGATTTGGTCGCCGCTATGTGAGATCGGGGCATGTTTATCATTATAAGCAAGGAACTTTGATCATTGATATAGTTGACAGGAAAAGCAAAGAGCTGGTTTGGAGAGGCGTTGGATCAGGAGCGCTGAACAAAAGTGATCCAAAGAAAAATTTGCTCGAGGCAGTGGAGAAGGTTTTGGAGAAATTTCCGCCGATGGAATAGTAGCCACTTGCAAAAAAATAGTACACCGGTACAAAAAAATTCTACAAAATTAATAAAAAACCAGGTTTCTCAAAGAAACCTGGTTTGTGTTATTTTCTATTTTTTCAGTTCCATGGATTTATCCGGAATCAGCGGTATCTTTTTCCCCTGAAGTTTTAACTCTTCCGGGATTACTTTAATCGCTTAATAGGCTTTTGGCAGTTTCTGCCCTCTTGGTACCAATTTCAACTTATTTTGACACAACTTTCCCTAAAATAAAATTCTGTATTTTTTCAGCATCCTTTATTGCTAATTTCATATCATCAA
Organism: Candidatus Zhuqueibacterota bacterium 4572_119; assembly: GCA_002084535.1. Classification (GTDB taxonomy): domain Bacteria; phylum Zhuqueibacterota; class Zhuqueibacteria; order Thermofontimicrobiales; family Thermofontimicrobiaceae; genus NBLI01. The sequence continues at coordinate 5,797 of NBLI01000122.1, read as the reverse complement.
TATTCAAATCAATTGGATATGGATATCTAATATTAACCCCATAATCTGTAAGTCTCAGGCACTCTTCTTCAAGTAATCTAAATTCGTTATCGTATTTGCAGCACAATTCATTAAGAATTACCAAATCATGTGTCTTCATAACTTCATGCCCATTTACTGCTAAAAATCCTTTAAGATATTTTTCAGTTGATTACTGGCAGTGATAGCATATAATTTCTATCGGAGCAGGGTGCATATTTTGAAGATATTTTGCAGAGGATAAATCTAAACCCGCAATATCGAACCATTCGTTTGATAACGTATGATTATCCATATACTAAAACCCCTTGATTCAAAATTTTGTACTCTAATGTATTCTGATGGGCTGACCTTTTATCAAATTCTTTATTATCATAGACTAAAACATCCAAAGGAACTGAATAGTATTGCCTTATTTCCCGGCGTATTTCTCTTATTAGCTCAATTTTTCGTCTATTTCCAATATCAGTAATTATACACAAATCCAAATCACTATCTACTTCAGGTTTGCCATGAGCGTAGGAGCCAAACACATAAATTTTATTAGTTTTTATTTTATCAGCTATTTGATTAGCTATCACATTAATTTGTTCTTTAGTAATCATTGATTATTTCACATTTTCTTGTTGGATGTATTGTTTTCTGTTTCACTTAAGCGACCGATTTCCTGGATAAAATTTCTTCCATACGGTTTTTTTTCTATTTAATCTGCTTATCTGGCTTATCAGTTCATGCCGAAATCCTGGTAACTGTTTTTATTGCTGTCTTTAACTCATCTGATGATCCCTGACAACTCTCACTCGCCTCAAACTTCTCCGCAATAAACTTGCCAGATGGACGAACTTTGTCATTTAAAACATCTTCAACCATTCTGGCTGAAGCAAGCGGCATGGATTCCTGTCCACATGTTTCACAAACATGTATTACTAGTTCTGTTATAACAATGGGTTCAGCGTTGCGGTAATAAATTTTATCTTCTTTGATTTTTTCCATTGGCGTTTTGCATCCACTTGGACACGGCATAATAAACTTACTTCCAATTTGCTGTAATAATAAAAACTGGTTTACAATCTTTCACAACTATTACGATTTTACCTTTTGAAATTGTAAACATTGAAAAATACCCTTTTGATTGTTCATCTTTCTCTCTTTTGTTCACTGTTCCATTTAAGATTACATCCAAAACCTGATCAATAGACAATCCTTTTTCCCACATTCTTTATATCAAATGAGGACCAAAAGTAATACGACCAAACTTAATATCATCGCCGATGGACTTCAAGGACATAAATTAATTCCCTGGCAAAATTAAAAATCCTTCCAACGAAAAATTGTGGTTGTTCTTCCTACTAATTCGACTTCGTTTAGAATTGAGCTATAAAAATGCTTTGGTTGGAAATGAAAATAATCTTACTTCATCAATATAACCAAAGTTATTTACATCCGCAATATGTTTTTACTATCTACTGATTTCAATATCAGAGCGCCAAAAAAAAACCATGTTTCTTAAAGAAACGTGGTTTTGAAATTTATTACTTGTTCGGAATCCCGGATTTATCCGGATAATTTTTTTTAATACCAGTCCCCTAATTTTAGTCCGCTGATCCTTTCAAAATGACTCTGATTGTGTGAAATTAATTCCAAATCGTTTGAAATGGCAATTCCAGCAATTAAAATATCAATATCATCTATGAGATTGCCTTTTTTACGCAAATCTGTATAGATTTCGGCGGATTTATCAATTGAATCCAAAGTAATTGGCAGGACTGAATTATACTCAGTAAATTTCAAAAATGAATCTAATTGCTTTTTTGCATCTCTATATTTTAAGCCACTGATAATTTCATAATATGTAATAATGCTAAAACTAATTTTTTCATAATTATCTAAATATTTTCGAAAGTGATCTACAACATTAGGATGATTTCTTAAGAATAGAGACAAAATATCTGTGTCAATCAATACCTGCTTCACGGCTTCTCCTTGAAGTAAAAGCCTTTTTTCGACGAGTTTTTATATCATTGAGCAAATCTTCAAATTCATCGTCAGGCATATCTTGCCAACTGCCGGCTAATTTTAATATTTTTTGCGGAGTTGATTTTTTCATACCTAATCCAAGACGAAAATGATAAAGAAAGTCAAAAACTTCCGGAATTTTGTCGTCTGGTATTTTTGAAACCTCTTCAAACAGTTTATTTCTTAATGTTTGTGCGTTCATTTTCAAATCCCATTGTTCCTTGACAATTACTTTTCTTGAATATAAAAAAAAAAAAGATCATCCGCAATATGTTTTTACTATTTACAGGTTTCAATATAAGAACGCCAAAAAAAACCAGGTCCCTCAAAGAGACCTGGTTTTTCAAAGTGATTATTTTACCGGCTTCCCTGACTTATCAGGATAAGCGGGAATTGGTGGAACTACCTTTCCCTTTGTCTTTAATTCTTCCAAAATCACTTCAATAGCTTTATTCAATTGTTGATCTATTCCAGCAAATTCTTTGGCTGGATCGTTATCAACATAAATATCCGGTTCCACGCCGGTTCCTTCAATGATCCACTTTTTGCCGGAAATGTGAAAAGGAGCAAATTTCCGAAGCAGAAAATTCATCCAGCAAACAAACTTTGGGTCCGTAGATCATGGCTCCGGGATCGGTTCCGGGAATTCTGTTTCTTGCCATGTCGATCATGGCAATTTCTCTGCGCAATCTTTCAATTAACATTGGAGAGACATTGCCGCCACCGTTGCCACGGACATCGATTATCAGCGCTTTCTTTTTTAATTGTGGGTAAAAATATTTCACAAATTCATTAAGTCCATGAACACCCATGTCAGGAACATGAAGGTAACCCACTTCGCCATGAGTCGCTTCAGTTACTTTTTTAATATTTGTCTGAACCCAGTCAAAATAATACAAATTTGCTTCATCCGCAATGGGCTTAACAACAATGTCATGACTGCCTTTTTCTGCTGGAGTAGAATTCACTTTTAAAGTAACCTGTTTTCCAACAGTATTTACTAATGAAGCATAGATATTTTTCATCGTTCTCGTTGATTTTCCATTCACTGCCAGGATATAATCTTCCGCGCTGACATCTACTCCAACTTCAGTTAATGGTGATACCAGCGTTTTGTCCCAGTTTTGCCCGCGCAAAATCTTTTTTATTTGAAAATATCCGGATTTTTCATCTTTAACAATTTGAGCGCCAAGCAAACCTGTTTGAATCCGTTTTGCTTTTTCCCATTCTCCACCGCCCACATAGGTGTGTCCGGTACTCAATTCACCGATCATCTCACCAATAATGTAAGTCAAATCCACACGGTGATTCACATACTTAACCAATGGTCGATATTTTTCCCTGATCGCGTCCCAATCTACTCCGTGCATATTTGGAGCATAGAAGAACTCTCTCATTTGACGCCAACATTCCTCATAAATTTGCGCCCATTCTTTTTTCTTATTTAAATGAGCCTGCATACCGGATAAATTTAATTTTTTATCAAGTTTAATTTTTCCTTTTGGCAAATCAATAATGGCATAGGAACCTTTTTGAGAAACGAGCATTTTCTTTTTATCCGCGGAAATTTCATACCCACTAATGCTGCCAAGTTCGGTTTCTTTCTGCTTCTTGAGATCATACAATAAAAATACTGGTTTCGTGTCTTTGCTGCCTCGGCGCGTATAATATAAATTATCTCCCGCTGAAGCAAGATTCCCGTAAGCTGAAGCTTTGATCGGCAACGCGACAATCCGGTCTTTCAGACCATCCACGTCAACATTTACGATGACACCTTGTTTCTTTTTTTCTGATTTATCTTTCTTCTTCTTTTCAGATTTTTCTGTTTCTTTTTTAATTGTCACTTCATCACTTTTTGGTTTGAATGGCGACTGAACTTTTTTATTCAAAGTGACAAAATAAATCCTGGACATATCATTATAAATATGATTCCATTCAGTCCAGCTATAAGTTGGACGAAAATCCCGGTTGGAAATAAAAAACAGGTATTTTCCATCTGAACTAAATTTTGGTGAATTAGCGCTGTACCAACCGTCTGTCACTTCATAAGATTTATCCTTGATTAGAGAATAAAGATAAATTTTATTCATTGTTTTTTCTTCCGGTTTTGTATAAGCGATCCATTTGCTGTCCGGTGCCCATGAATAGTCGCGCATTTCCCAAACGTCCGATTTAACAATTTCTTTGATTTCTTTTTTTTCTATATCAATATAACGCAATCTCTGGCGCCTGTCCCCCCAGAGTAATTTTTTACTATCAGGAGACCAGCAAATCTGATATTTATAAGTTTCGCCACCTTTAGTTATTTGTATTGGTTTACCCTTTCCGCACTGGGGAACAATATAAATTTCATCTTCTCCAGTAACATCAGAAATATAAGCGATCCACTTTCCGTCGGGTGACCATTTTGAATTTCTTTCATGAGCGCCGGAAGTCGCTGTTAAATTTCGGGTGGGTCCGTGTTCTGCCGGAACAGTAAAAACATCTCCCCGCGCGCCAAACAGCGCTCTTTTTCCATCCGGGGAAATTTCATAATTGGAAACATTTTTACTTACATCTTTAATCTCACACCTGCCATTGACCATATCATCAGCAATTCTGACAGTTATTTTTTTTGCTTCTTCAGTCTTCAAATCAAAACGATATAAAAAGCCGCCATATTCAAAAACAATCGCATTCTTTCCAAGCGAAGGAAATTTGATATCAAAGTCCGTGAGATTGGTCAATTGGCGGGTCTGTTTGGAAGTTAAGTTATAAACGAACAAATTCATCCGCTGATAATCACCCCGGTCGGACAGAAAATAAATATTATCTCCAGCCCACATGGGGATAATATCCTGCGCCGGATTGTTGGTAATATTTTCAACTTTCTTTGTTTCAAAATCATAAATCCAGACATCATCCGCCATTCCACCGCGATATCGTTTCCAGGTTCGAAATTCACGGAAAATACGGTTGTAGGCCATTTTTTTGTCATCAGGAGAAAATGATGTAAAACCGCCCCGTGGGACCGGAATTTGATTCGGCAGTGTACCATCAGTATCAACAAGGAACAACTCTCCGTTGAATGAATTGTAAGATTTCATGCGGGAACGGAAAACTATTTCTTTATCATTATTTTTCCAACCCATAACAAGATTGTTGGGACCCATTCTATCCGAAACATCGTCTCTACCAAGAGTTGCTGTATAAGTTAATCGTTTGGGAACGCCACCATCAGCGGGCATAATATAAACTTCTGTATTTCCATCGTACTGACCTGTAAAAGCCAGCCATTCGCCATCATGCGAAAAACGCGGGAACAGCTCCATGCCGACGTGATTGGTCAGTTTCCTGGCAATGCCGCCGTCCGCAGCCACAGAATAAAGATCACCGCCATAAGTAAAAACAATCTGGTTTTCATGGATGGTTGGGAAACGAAGCAATCCGGTTTCCTCACCGGCAAAACTTATTGAAAAGATTATAAATAATGAAATAAAAATAACGGGTAAAAGCTTCTTCATAATTCCTCCAAAATTATTGTTCTTAATCTGTTTAATTTGATTAAATATAATAAACGGTTAACGAAATTCTAAAGTGAAATGTTTCAAAATAAATTTGCCGGTGAGTATTCAAAATAAAAAGGCGCAAGCACTAACTATCAGGAAGAAAAGTGCGCTCGCGCCCCAACCAATTACCTTTAATTGTGTGGAGGAATTAGAGGTCTGTTAAATATAATTTTTATTCAATGTCAGAACGAAAATGTTTGTTTTGTCATTCCGAG
>NBLI01000007.1 GCA_002084535.1 Candidatus Zhuqueibacterota bacterium 4572_119 | reverse complement strand
AATCATCTTATTCGTTTGTCTAAATCTGCCGGATTCATATTTGTAACAATAAATCCCGCTGCTTACCTTGATCCCATTATCATCCCGCGCGTCCCAGTCAACAGTGTGAATACCGGCAGGTTTTCTTCCGTTGACCAGTGTCCGCACCAGCTTGCCGTTAATATCATAAATAGATAGCCTGACAAAATCCGCGCTGGGAAGTCCGTACTGAATCGATGTATTGGGATTGAATGGATTTGGGTAATTCTGATTCAGCGAGTATTCTTCCGGGATGATGTGTTTATTAATTTCTACATCAGTCAGTACAATCGAAACCGGACCATGAAAATGGCTTTCACCGGTCAGACTGACATCTTCCAGCTTGTAATACCAGGTTCCTGCTTGTTCCGGATTGTCTGTATAACTGTAGCTGGCGCCGGAAGTCGCGTCTCCCTGTGCTTGTATCAATGACGGATTCAGTTTGACATATTCACCGCTTTCTTCAGTGCTGCGGTGAATATTGAAGCCGGCGTTGTTGGGTTCGGTTTCGGTTGTCCAGTTAACTTGAATTCCATCCTGATTTATTTGAGCGTAAAATGCAGACAGGGTAATCCCGGACGGTTGTGAATCTAAGGGAATGTTATTATTAATGATAATCGGATCGTCCAATTCCAGATGGAAATTAAAATAATATGGGTTGCTTCCACAGTCATAGGGAGTGATTTGATCATTAGTGCCATCTTTGCTTCCTTGACCAACAATGTAAGGATTAGGATCGGTGGGTTCAATATCCAGGGTACTTTGTTCCGGTGTGCATGTCGTACTCAAGGAGAGATTTGCTGGCGGTGCGTATGATAAAGTATAATCACCGCTAACCGAAACAAAAAATTGATAATATCCATTGGAACCATCTTCCACAATAGTTACATTATCTGATGGTGTTACTGATATTGTTCCGCCTGAAACCAGCTCACCGGTATTCTCCCAATAAATCCAGCCACTGGGATCGTAGTCTAAATTATCGGCGATACCATCACCATCACGGTCGCCTGTCTCCAAATAATCTGGAATGCCATCACCATCCGTATCAGTATAAGTACCTGTCCCCTGGATGGAGAAGTTGTAGGGATTCTCATCCGAATCATTATTGTCGATTGATACAGTAGCAGTTCTTAAACCTTCTCCGCTTGGATCAAACTTGATAGTAAATGTTGTTGTGCCACCACCAGCCGCGACAGAACCAGCCGCGTCAGATAACAGCTCGAAGTCAAAAGAATGAGCGCCAGATATATTCACAATTTGTGTTGGAACTGTTGTAGATGATTTGCTTGCTTTTATAGTCATATCGTTTTGAGATAACATCGGTGGATTGAAGCCAAGTATAAGTTCCGCTGTGCCGGTATTGGTAATTGTAAAAGTATTGGTGTTACTTCCTGATGTTACATCAAAGCTGCCAAAATCTGTATCATCGGCTAAATCAGGTGTGGTGTCACCATCCTGTATGGACACGCCGAGACCGGATACATCCATCTCTGGTGCTGCCGGAGGTACACAACCTGAAAAGCTGCTGCCATCTATTTTAGTCCCTGGTGAGAACAATGCGCCGCCCGATCCGGTAGCTGCCGAATGTTTTACTAAAGGATCAGAACCTGTAATATCCGGATCGCGTGTAAGTGACTGGTTGTCACCACCTTCCGAACCATAAGTATAAACAGCCACGTCTACAGTGCCATTATTCAGTTTCACTGTATCACCAGAATTGTTTAAACTTAGCTGTCCTGCGCTGGCGGTCTGGACAATTACATTTCCAAAGCTGCCAGTCGGTGTCCCTCCGCCAAATACAACAACCGCACACTGGTCCGAAATTTGTGTTCCCGCTGGAAAAGTATGACGGATAGAACTTGCGTCAGAAAGTGTCCAACCCGAAATATCTGCTGAGGCTCCTGTGTTATTAACGATTTCAACAAACTCGTCATCTTCTGCATCCCTGGTTCCGTCCCCGTTTGCATCACCTGATAGATCAGATGCTGGATCAGCGTGGATTTCATTCAAAACCCAGCCGCTGGCTGCTGCTACGATTGAAAAACTAAAATTATAATCTGAAGCCATGTTATCCGGTGGATCGTCTGTATCGTTATCACTGACAGCCGTCGCGAATATGGTTACTGAAACTGTTTCGCCATTTGAAAAGTCAGTATCCGGATTTAGGCTGTAATTCTGCGGACCACCGCTAACTACTGCCGTGTGGCTACCGCTTGCTGTTCCGGTAATAGAAAACCAACTGCCTGTAACAGTTACATCTTCGCTAAAATTAATATTTATGTCAACATCGACAGCTACATCTGTCGCGGTATTGGCAGGAGTTGTGCTGTTTACAGACGGGGCACTGTCACTTGCGGGACAACCGGAAAAATTGGTACCGTCAATTTTTGTTCCGGGCGAGAATAAGGCGCCACCAGACCCTGTTGCTGCTGAATGTTTAACAAGTGGATCAGCTCCGAATATGTCCGGATCGCGGGTGATTGATTGGTCATCATTGCCTTCCGAGCCATAGGTATAAGAAACGACATCGGTTATTCCATTATTGAGCGTAACGGTGTCGCCAGTATTATTCAAATATAGATGTCCGGTACTGGCAGTTTGAACGGTAACATTGCCGAAACTACCGGTCGGTGTACCACCACCAAACACAACAATAGCGCATTGATCAGGAATAACCGTATTTGCCGGAAAAGTATGGCGAACCGAGACAAGGTCAGAAAGCGTCCAGCCTGAAATATCAACTGCAGCGCCGGTGTTATTAACGAGTTCTACAAATTCGTCTTCATAACCATCTCTGGAACCGTCGCCATTGGCATCGCCAGGCAAATCAGCAGCCGGATCAGCATGGATTTCATTTATTATCCATTGAGAGAAGCCGTTGGTTGTTAGGAATATTAATAGGAACAGAATAGTGATATAAGTGCTTTTTTGCATCTGATGCTCCTTAATGAATATTGGATTGATCTGTTAGATTAGTATATTTTTTAAGTAAGCCTAATAAAACGAGAGATAGGGGATGGTAGAAGAAATGGAATGCTTTAAAATTACCCCCGTTTTGTTGAATAATTCTGAATAACAAATGCTTAACAAAATAGGTGCCAGAGCTTGCCGTTTTTGAACGATTTTTGAGTAATTATTTCGCGCTGAAATAGTACATTTTTTTTGTTTATGAGTTTCTATGAAAAAAAAGTTTTTAATATTTAATTTATCAGGATTTATGAAGTTGTCGAATTAGCCCGATATATATTTCAAAAATGATTTATGCTTTGAGAAAACAGCTACTTATTTAATTATTGATAATAATATATTTATTTTATGGTAGTTATTGGCAAAAGTTAGTGAAAGAAATGTACCTGATTGTAACACTGTTTCGGTTTGATACAAATAAAATAACGAAGTACCTCTTGTTTAATATATTGTAATTTAAGGTGATAAGCAATATTGAGCAATCCGGTAGTTATTTGTAAAAGCAAGGAACTTCTTAATCCAGGAAGCTAACTATTTTGCCGTAGATTCACATATTCTTTATTTAATTACGCCGGATTAACTGATATTTTTGAGTCTTTACCATAACCTAAATCTCAGTCTTAACAAAAAACCAAACCTCATTCTCTAAAAATAGCCAATAGAATTATATTGACATTTAAAAGAATTTAGGCTATATTTAAACCAATCAAAAAAAATCCCATCAAAAATTTATCCCGTTATCAAATGTACGAACCATACCCTTATAATATCAGCAGGAATCGCATAATTTTTCTGGTTCTGCTTTTTCTCTCACTACTGGCAATATTTTTTGGTGTGAAGTACCAGTATCTAAATTTTTCGTTGACACAATCGCAGAATCATATTTTGGAAAATTGCCAACTGTTTTTATTGATATTGCTGATTGTTTTAAGTTTAAAAACTTTTAAATTACAATTTGCAAAAGAGTACTATCTTTTAACTCTGGGATTTGCTGCATTCCTTCTTTTTCAAATAATGCGGCAGCATTTTTTTGACGCGGGGAGTGATGCTGCTACAGTTTTCAAGGCAAAACTATATTTTGATTTGCTGAGCTGGCTGCCGTTAAATATTTGTTTGCTTTTCGCGGTACTTGTTATTGGCAAAACGCTGCCGTCTCTTCATCGTTTTCGTTTTATTTTTATTGTGTTTGTCATTGCGGTGATTTTTAATTTTTCGATATATTTTTTATTGAAACAACTGCTTACCTTAAATCCGGTGATAGAAAAATATCACCTTGAAATTCCTGATTTATTGATTATTCTGAACCTGGTACTGTTTCTTTTTGCTTTGGTGAAATTTTTTCAACTTTACTTTGTCTCGCGGCACAAGATTTATTTTTATTATTTAACCGCGCTGTTGTTCTTCATTATTTCAAATATTTTTTTGCTTCCCACTGTAACAGCAAATGATATATGGCAAAACAGTAGTTTACTGTTAAGTTTGATGGGCTTTATATTTTTTCTGTTTATCTATTTTACCGAAAATACAAAATTTCTTGAAACAGAATTTGAGCTGCGGACTGCGCTGGAAAGTGAGCTTGAACAGAATCAGGAAAGCTTGAAAGAATACCGTTCTTTGATTAAAGGCATTAGCGCCTCCATTTGTGTTTTTAACAAAAATGGCAAAGTAACTTTTTTTAACGATAGATTCGCGGAGTTGCTTGGTCGTTCGGAAAAATATTTGGCGGATAAAAAAGACAGTGAATTGTTTGATGATAAGAATTTTGATAAATTTCAGGTCGAACTGGAAAAATTAAAATCGGGTGGAGAAGGACAATTTGAAATTGAAATCAAATCCCGATCAGGGAAAAATATCCCGGTAATGATCAGCGCGACGTCAATATTTGATAAAGTGAAGCGGTATCAAGGCTGCCGGATTGTTATCTTTGAAATGGCAGAAAGAAGGGAAAAAGAGCGGCGATTAAAGGACTATTCCGCCAATCTGGAACAGCTTGTCAAAGAAAAATCTTCCGACTTGCAATTGAAAAAAGAACAAATGGAACAGGCGACTAAGTATTATGAATCACTCATTTCCGGTATGCTGGACATTTTACTGGTGGTTGACCGCCGGGGAAATTGTACTTACATAAATCAATACGGCAGAAAATTGCTGGGTTATGAAGCCAAACAATTAACCAGTAAAAAGCTGCCCAATTTTTTCGCGGATATGGAACAGTTGCAAAAAAGCTACGGCGATGCTGTCAATGTGGAACTGCGTGATTATGAAGCTAAAGTAAAACCAAAATCAGGTAAAGCGATTTTATGCAGCTGGAATGTTCGTTACCTGTTCGATCCTGACGGAAATAATATTGGCGCCATGTGTGTCGGACGTGATATTTCCGAATACAAAGCCATGCGGGAAAAACTGGAAGAATATTCGCGTGATTTGGAAAAGCAGGTTGCCAGAAGAACCAATGAGCTAAAAACCAAAATTAATCAATTGTCCAAGATATTGAAAATTGGTGAAGATATCGCCATGAATTTGGAGATCGGAAAAATTATTTCCAATATCTGCGGGGCGATAAAAAGCATGGGTTGGCAGGTTGTTATTTTTACATTAAAAGAAGAAGAATCCAATGAATTCAAAATCGCTGCTTATGCTGGTTTAAATCAGTCGCAACTACGAAGTTTTGTCAGCAAGAGAAATTTTATTTATAAAGATGTATTTAAATTCGCGCAGGATGAGTTTAAAATAAGTTATTCATACATGGTTAAAAAACATTTATCCGGGAATGCAAAACGTTTGCCGAATGAAGCGGAAAACAATACCTGGCAGCCTGGAGATGTATTAATGATCCCTGTAAAATACAAAAAGAAAATTCTCGGTTTTATTAATGTGTTTAATCCGGTAAGTAAAAATTACCCGGAAAAACAACAAGTACAGGTGCTGGAAACTTTTGCTCACAAAGCCGCGGTTTGTATTGAAAACCGGAGACTCTTTGACGAGACTCAAATCCGCGCTAAAGAATTAACAAAAGCCAACCGGGTTAAGACAAATTTTTTTACAACAATGTCCCACGAATTGCGCACTCCACTCAATTCAATCACTTCGCTGACCGATGTGCTTATCAAACAGATGTCCGGGGAATTAAATCCCGAACAATTGAAACAGGTAAAAATTATCAGCCAAAACGGGAAGGATTTGTTAAAGCTCATCAACGATTTGTTAGACTTGTCCAGAATAGATGCCGGAAAAATGGATGTAAGTTATAATTATTTTTCAATCAGGGAATTGATTCAAACCAGTATTGACAAAATGCGTCCTCTGTGCGACAGGAAAAATTTGAAACTGGAATTAAGGGTGGACCGGAATTTCCCGAAATATGTTTTTAGTGATTCAGATAAAATCAGGCAGGTTTTAACAAATCTATTAGGTAACGCGGTTAAATTTACTCAAAAGGGAAAAATAAAGGTTAGCGCTAAATTTGATCAACGCGCCTCATCGATCCAATTGTCTGTTGCGGATAGCGGAATTGGAATGAGTGAAAATGAAGCCGATCAAATTTTCAAAAAATTTTCCAGGACAGAAAATGTTTCCAGAAAAAAAATTGAAGGCAGCGGTTTGGGGCTATCAATTTCTTACCAATTATTGCAGTTGATGGGAGGCTCCATTCACGTGGAAAGTAAAAAGGGCAAAGGCAGTACTTTTCATGTTACGATACCGGTGAAAAAAATCACTACTGAACGGCAAGCGCCGACCACGGCAGAAAAAATTGATAAGACCGTTCCACCAACTCGGCAGGGGAACAAGAAGAAGTCGAGACGACAACAAAAAACAATTTTAGTCATCGACGATAACCGGGATAATCAATACGCGGCAAAATTTATTTTGGAAGAACAGGGACACCGGGCTATTTTCGCTGGTGATGGCGCGGAAGGAATTCAGCAGGCTAAAAAAGAAAAACCTGATCTGATATTGATGGACTTGATGATGCCCGGAATTGACGGCTACCAGGCAACCCGAAAGATCAGAAATATTAATCAATTTAAAAAAGTTCCGATTATCGCCATGACGGCGAAAACACCACGGGAAGATAAAAAAAAGGCGATCAAAGCCGGGTGCAATGATTATTTGAACAAGCCTTTTACTTTAGATGATATTTTAGAGAAAATTGAAAAATGGCTGGGATAAACCAATGAATGAAAAAGAGCTAAAAAACAGTATCGAAATTTTCGCGCACAAAATAAAAAATCCGGTTCATTCAGCGATAATTAACCTTGATGTTTTAAAAATGAAATTACAAAAACAAAAAGTTGACCAAAAGATGTTGAAGCACGTGGAGATTGCTGTTGCTGAGGTTGAACGCATCAATCGGATTGTTCAAAGCTATTTTGATTATTTGAACTTAACTGATAAAGAAAGAAGCAAGAAAAAATTAGACAAGTTACTAAGCTAAAAATGCGGGTGTGCTAAATGGTAAAAGAAAATAAAAGAATATTAATTGCTGATGATGAAGAAGCTATCGTTTTTGGATTAACTGAAATGCTGGAGGAGGAGGGGTATTCGATTTCCTCGGCTTTGGACGGGAAGGCTGCGCTGGATTTGTTAAGACAGGAGAAATTTGCTTTGCTGCTGGCAGATTTGGAAATGCCAAAATATGATGGTATGCAATTGCTGAAAAAAATTAAAAAAGAAGGGATAGAAACCCAGGTAATTATCATTACCGGGAAGGGCACAATATCAACAGCAGTGCGGGCAATGAGGGAAGGTGTTTATGATTATATTGAAAAGCCGATTAAACCCATTCGTTTAAAGTCGATAATTCCCAAAGCGCTGGAACATTATAAGCTGCGTGTTTCGCATAAAAATTTAGAGCAGCAAATAAAACATCTGACGCATTTTGAAGATATTATTGGACAAAGTCAATTAATGCTGGAAGTTTATAAAATCATTGACGCCGTGGCTGATACTACTGCCAATGTGATGATCACAGGAGAAAGCGGAACCGGCAAAGAATTGGTGGCAAAGGCGATTCACCGGAAAAGCAGCCGTAAAAATGAGCCTTTCATTGCAGTGAATTGTTCTGCCTTCCCTGAAAACATTCTGGAAAATGAGTTGTTCGGGCATGAAAAAGGCGCGTTTACCGGCGCGCTCACAGAGAAGCCGGGCTGCTTTGAAATGGCGCATAAGGGAACTTTGTTTTTAGATGAAATCGGGGAAATGGCATTTGAGACGCAGGCAAAAATTCTTCGCGCCCTGGAGGAAAAACGCTTCCGCAGGTTAGGCGGTAAAAAAGAAATCGAAGTGGATGTCCGAATTGTCGCGGCGACAAACAGAAACCTGAACGATGCCCTCAAAGAAAAAAAACTTCGGGAAGATTTGTATTACCGGCTCTGCGTAATGGAAATTGATCTTCCGCCATTAAAAGAAAGGCTGGAGGATATTCCTTTGCTGATCGATGAATTTGTCCTGTTTTTTAATCAAAAAAATAATAAAAAAATAAAAGGCTTAACCCAGCGTTGTATGTCCAGATTGATGCGTTATCAATGGCCGGGTAATGTTCGTGAATTGAAGAACGCGATTGAGAGAGCCGTGATTTTGACGACTTCATCAAAGATCGACCTTGACGTCATTCCAAACCGCATCATCTCCAGTGAAGAACCAGCCAAAATGGCGAAACCGTCAGAAATAGAAGGTGACTCCGCTTCAATGATTGTAATCCCGGTTGGTACAACCATGGAAGAAGTAGAAAAAAAAGTGATTTTAAGAACACTGGAAAAGGCGAACCAGAACAAGACCAAAGCCGCGCGAATTTTAGGTATTAGCTTGAAAACGATTCATAATAAGTTGGGGAAATTTGACGCTCCAAAATCCGATTAAATTCTGACCTTCTGCTGATCTGAAAAATTCCAAAATTGGTAACTATGTCAAATGTCCATATTATTGTGGAATGTCATTCCGGGCTTATCCCGGAATTTACCTGTTTTTTATGATCAGGTCAAGCTTACCAATCTGATTTGCTTTAGCCATTCAAGAGTCAGGAATGTGGTAAAAGCAACCGTTAATTTCCTGAAAGTCAGTCCAGAAAATATTATCTCTCTCAAAGTTTCAACTTCAATTTTAAACCTGTCCTTTTTGTAATTCCCAATTTTTAAAAGCTCTATTGGCGTATTCATGTAATTTATTTATGTTTTACAAAAAGTTATGTAATAATTACACACCAACTTTTTTGTATATATTTTGTTGAACACGTAGGTCACTAAAATGACTTAAAAAATCAATAAGTTACATCGTTAAGAAAAGAGAGTTATTTCTGGCATTTGATTTGCGGTATTAATTTACTTTTTTCAAATTCATCACAAGGCAATATTTCATATACCCCACGGGTTTAAAAAATATTTTGGTTAAAAAAATCCGACATATATTCCGGACGCTAAGAAAAATGAGTTTTATTATTCTTACTCCGGTGATTGTTACCGTTCAATGGAATGCTAATATTGAAAGCGATTTCGCCGGTTATTATATTTATAAGGGGACACAATCCCGACATTATGACCAGGTTATTAATGTAGGCAAGGATACAAGTTATACATTTGAAAATCTTGAGACTGGTAACCGCTATTATTTTACAGTAACGTCTTATGATACTGCCGGGAATGAGAGTTTTTATTCAGAAGAGGTGTCGGTCGATTTGTATGAGCCAAATGAAAAAACTGACGAAAAGTGGCGCAGCGCTTATTACAATTTTCCCAACCCATTTAATCCCAAAAACGAAGTAACCTATTTACGCTACTTTCTTGAAAAAGATGAATCTACCAGCATAAATATTTACAGCGCCGGAGAAAGGTTAGTGAGACAATTATTATCGCCAACGCTTAAGTTTGAGGGAGAACATACTGAGGACTTTTGGGATGGAAAGAGTGATAATGGAAATTATGTTCCCAATGGTGTTTATTTGGGAGTGATCAGGACGGGGGAAGAGAAACGAATAATACTAATAAGTGTGATTCGATAAAACCGAAAAGATGTACGGTAGTTAAGTTGAGAAGAATGCCAAATCAAAAATGGAGAAAAAATGTGAAGTTGGTTTATCGCGGCATTGTGATATTGTTCATCATGGAAAATATTTTAAATTTACCTGCTTTCGCGCAAGTGGAACGAAAGGAAAATATTTTTCTGACATTTGGAGCCGGGGCGCGGGCGCATTCGCTTTCGTCAGCATTTGTTAGTATCGCTGATGATTATTCCGCGGCGATGTGGAATCCTGGCGGTATGGCTTTTATAAACCGCCTGTGTTTTGGAGCTATGCATTCAAATTTGGCGCTAAACCGTCGCTTTAATTTTGCCTCAATGGCATTCCCGATGTACCGGGGATTCAAAATGGGATTAAGTTGGAAAGGATTTAATATTGGAAACATTCCGGCAAGGGCTGGAAATACCCTGGAAGCGGATTATTATTTTCACGGTAATGAACAATCAATTGGAATAACATTTTCACAAAAATTATTTACATTGTTGGGTCTTGGTTTAAACGTGAATTATTATGATCAATCCTTAAATAATGAAAAAGCAACCGGTTTTGGACTGGACGCGGGCTTGATGTTGAATTTATTTTCCCGATGGAAAGTCGGATTGGCTTTTTATGATTTCAAGTCCAGAGTTGAGTGGTCAACAGGGCAGAGGGATATTTTTAAAAAAATTGGCAGGTTGGGAATTTCTTATCAAATCACACACGGCGCTTTAATCGCGTTGGCAGCGGATGATAAAAATCAATATTCAGCAGGAATAGAGGTAAATGTTTTAGAATCATTTTTATTACGAAGCGGCTGGAGAGATAATAAGTTGGCGGTTGGATTGGGATTTGTTATCCCTTTGAAAAACCTTCAGCTTAATATAAATTACGCGGTTTCCAATGACCAAATTGACAGTGAACTTCACCATTTACTGGATTTTAGTTTATCGTATTATCCTAAATATAGAATTGATGAGAAAGTTGTAAGAATTAGCACAGCTTTTCTAAACGTCAGAAAGGGCCCGGGGATTTATTATAAGAAAATCGGCGCTGTTCGTTATGGACAAAAATTCCGCATAATCAGCAAGAAAGCTAACTGGGTGAAAATTAAAATCGATGGCAAAACAAGTGGATGGGTCAATCGCGTTTATGTTGAGTTCCTCAGGAACTAATCTGTCTCTGGCAAAAAGTTTAACAAACAGACACTTTGCAGCGGCAGCTCGATTTCAAAACTGATGATCCCGCTTGCCGGGGTGATACTTTTTTTCTTTTCAATCAATTTCAGTCCCTGGTTTTTTTTAATCTCATTAATTTGTTCAATTGTCGGGTTTTGCGGGGCTCCCAACTCGTTCCATTTAAAAAATGAATTGCTGTTTTTGCTGTCAATTTGATAGCGGCTAATTGACATTGTTTGGCAGTGAGGAGGAATGTTTTTGATGGTTAATTGAATCTTATTTTTTCCGGTTAGCGAATTTGTTTCATCAAAATTCCAGATAACGACCTGCAACGAACCATCTTTTTTTGTTGCTGCCAAGCCATCAATTTGCGGATAATTGTGCGAATGATTTTTATCAGAAGACCCAATTTTAAACTTCAGCCGATTTTGCCCCAACATTTCCAAAAGTGTGAACGCGTTGAATACCGGCTTCCTGATATTTTCATTGGTGATTAGCGCCCGGTTTCCTTCAAAAAATCTTTTGCCTTCATAGTAAAAAGCCCAGGTTGTAAAAAAATTAATCGCAATTTTTTTGCTGGCGATGAAGTCCAGAATATATTTTGCCATCCGTATCAGGAAGACAGGATAATATTCATTATTATGAAAATCATACTCCGGGAAATCGTAAACGCCAAAGTTAGTGCCCACTGCCATATCACACTCATCCAGCAGAAGAGGTAAATTCTTATATTGGGGAAACTTTTGCATCATTCCCAGGCAATTTTCCAAATATCCAAGAATGGCTTTAAGTGAGGGCATTGTAAATGGTTCGCCAACAGAGGGCCAACCCGTTCCTTTGGCGTGAAAAGAAATGAAATTTAGTCGCGTTCCTTTTTCGTGTGTTGCGTGATTCTTACCCACTGAACAATGTTTTAAAAATTGCTTCAGAAATTTAGGTTTGCCAGCCAGCGCCGGTCCGCCAATTTTTACCGAGGGCAAAGCGCGTGTTGCGCCGGCTACCGCGTAGTCATACATTTTACAGTAATCTTTAATAGTTCCTTTGAAAAATCCCTGGAAATCAGGTTCGTTCCATAATTCAAAATACCAGGAACAAACTTCTTTTTCACCGTATCTTTTTACCAAATGGCTGATTGTCTCAAATATTAATTGCTCCCATTGTTTGTAATCTTTGGGAGGATATTTATGTAAATCATTCGAGCTGTAATCATAAGTAACTTTTGGCTTTGGTCCGCTGGAAAGGGAGGCTGGCATAAAACCGAGTTCAACAATGGGTTTGCAGTTATTTTGCAGCATCGTATCAAAAATTTGATCCAGGGTGCTGAAATCGAAACGAGCTTGTCCATTTTGATCCAGATGATAAACATCACCCGATCCAAATGAGGGAGAGGAAAGTTTGTTTCCCGAAGTAAAAGTGTGATGGCAGCGAATGTAATATGATCCCGAAGAAAGTGCTCCGATCTGTTGGAATAGTTTTTTACCGCGGGGAGTGTAAGTCCAGTTAATTTCGTCATAACCAAAGGAACGCCAGATTGGATTTAGCGCGCCCTGATTTTTTTCATAATCAATAGTTATGTGAAATGGTCTATTCTTGTTAGCCATATTTCAATTTTTACTGAATTGGTCTCTGAATGAAAACTTATAATATGTTAAGAAAAAAAGCCCATCGCTTTTTATAAAAGGATGGGCTTATTAAATCACTAACAGGTAAAACTTCGCAGAAAAGTATAGAAATCGATTTCATCGGCATGCAGCCCATAACTATAAATAAAATGACTCGCCAACCATGATGCTAAAATAGCTTGTAAATAGTTGTCTGGAACTCGTTTTAGAATTTCATCAACACCAATTTTCTCGACTAAAGTAGCCGGACAATGGCGTTCAACAATTGCCTTTACAAGCGTCTTGTCATCCCACAAATTTGATTTAAAAATTGAGTCTGTTACCTGATTGATTTTGTTACTTAGTTCATCGGTTAATATTGAAAACGGTGTGTTGCTCGTTTGTTTTTCATTCCACAAGATTTTAAATTCAAGCCGGGCGTTTTCGCGCAGAATATCTAAAACATCCTCAACATATTTTTTACGGAAATCCGGGGTTATGTCATCTTTAACACAGAGGTGTTCTTCGTATTCCTCATCAGTTAATGCCAACGATCCTAATACTTCCAATGAGGAAGAAGTTACGCCGCCTTTATTTGCTGAGGCGTCTTTAAAAATGATGACTCCTTTATCTTCAAGCGCAAGCCGTGCCTGCTGCGTAAGGAACAGATTCGCGCCTTCAGCAATATATTTGAAACGTGGCACTCCATTTTCATCTAATAAACTTTTCCAGTTCTGAATTGTTATTGATTTTGGGCGTCCACCGCATGGAACGAATAAATCTGCTTTGAGCATGGGATTCAAATGAAAAGTATTGCGAAATTTGAGTCCACTCTCCACCATTGTTCCATCCGGCAGTTTTACATTCCTGTCTTCAGTATGTACAAAAAACCCTTCTTTTGTAAGTTTTGCTTTATCGAACTGGTCAACCATGACGCGTTTTTTTGCCAGCCGTGTGAGCTCATTTCTGTCTAAACCTTCAGGATCAAACAGGACGCCGCTGCCATCGATAATGCATAAAGTTTTATCTTTGGAAATTAAAATTTCATTGCTTCCTAAATCGCCATCTGGTCCGCCGGTTTGAACTTTGGTAATATTTTCCTCTTGTATATTCAGTTTTTTGAGTATTCCCAACACGTACTCATGAACCGAATTAGTGGTCATCCCGTAAATATCATGCGGGATACCGCCCTCGGACAATGGCTTACCTGTAGAAATCGATTTCCAAAATTTATAACCTCTTTGTTTTGCTCGTTGAGATGCCCAACTCATAACTTCAGCAGTTCCTTCATCGGGTCCGAGAAAAAGGATTTCTTCGCTGCCATGATAGTCTTTTGCGGGTTTGCCTGGTAAAATAACATCCAATAATCCATCGACATATTTTTCAAAAGCAGCTTCGCCTTTGTCCTGGTAATCTAAATTTAGCAGGATAGTCCCTTTTGATCCGCCTTCGGGGATGTCTTTATTTTTTTTCTGCTGAGTAAATGCCAAATTATAATTTTCGTCAAAAATGAAATCCGAGTTTTGATCATAATTTTCCAAATCACGTGACTTGACAATTCGAATTCCGCCACGCGCTATATCTCTAAACCTTACATGAAAACCCCTGAACTCTTTTCCAAGGATCATAAAAATACCGAATGGTTTTTCTTTATATTCGACCGGATCAAGAAACTGTTGTGGATCCAATCTAAATGATAACGATGTTTTATTCCGTTTGTAAAAGTTGGTTTTGAGCACAACCTTGTTGAATAAGTAGAAAAATTTCAAAATTTCGCGATCAATTTCATGAGGGAGTGTTGTAAAATCAAATTTATAGTCCTTCTGTTTTGCGCTACCATTGGGAGAGAACCTGCTTGCGAAATGTGAATAAAGCTCTTTGATGATATCCGGGTAGTTGGTAATAGTTTGTAGAATTCTGGCTTCAGTATAAGTGTCTTTTACTAATCGCGTTCTTAGCGTATTCAAAGTGTCAACCAGCTCGGGTCTATCTTTTAATTCTTCTGTAAGTGCAAAATATTCTATATTAAAGCTACTTAGAAACTGGTGAGTAAATTTCCAGGCGCTGGCGGCATAAAAAGCTTCATGAACAGAAAGTTTATTATTTCTTATCATGGGAGATAATTCATTCTCTGGATTAACATAGATTAAACTTAAATCAGTGACAATATTTTCAATGTGCGGTCTGGTGGACTCAGCGTCTAAATAAACTGAAATTATTAATTTTCCGTTGGAAAAAGGTTCGGCGTATTTATGCTTGCTTACCAGTCCATAATAATTGATAATGTCGGAAATGCCGGAAAGAAAATGGAGGCTTTGCGATTGTGGGATCGAAATCATGATCCGCATTTCATCTCTGACATTATCAGTAACATCGATATAAGGTTGAATCCAAGTCAATGAATCTTTTAACATTTTTTGGTAGCGGTCAATTGCTTCCTGGGTGGTTGAATTTAAAAACTGTTTCGCGGCAACTTTTTTAATATCTGCCTCTGTGGGGGAAGCGTCGGGGACGGCATAGATCGGTTTTTCAACGAAGTAACTGCGAAAGTGAGATTCAAGAGTTAATCCGGGAGTGCGATAGCTTTGCAACCGGTAGTCGAGAAAAGATGTATCAAGTCTTCGCTCGATTTCAGTTGCTTTTTCATGGTCATCATTTACCAGATACATGGCTGAATCTTTTTGTTCACTAACAAAATCAACATCTAATTGTTTGCTGCCACGATTTAGGGCAACGACTTCTGCAGCGAGAATAGATTCGATGTGATTGGCGATTGTTTGAATGGGTGTCGTATTAAAATAGTGTCGAACCATCCCTACTTTGCAACAGAAGTTGCATATCCCATTTTGCACTTTTTCTTTTGAAAAATTTCCGCTATCCATAATGATTTTTTCTATTTTATTTAACTCTTCAATGGATAAGCCAGTGTTTTTTGAAGCGTCTGCATAAATATCCATAACATTTTTTCCTTTTCTATTTTACGTTATATATCATATTTAAATATGACTTCGTGTGAATTGTTTAAAATACCACTACAAATTTGAACCTAATATAATAACGCTAAAAGAGCAATGTGAGGAATAATATAAATATTAAAACATGAAATATATACTAATATGATGTAAAAAAAATTAATGGCGGAATATAATGAAATGATTAGAAAAATCAAAGAGTTTTTTTTATTTTTTATCCCGCATTATTCATCATATTTTTAAAGGTAGCGGGATAACCAGAATTATTAACACATTAAGGTATAAAACGCAAAAACTGAGTTTCAAACATCAATCGTAATTATTCAGGTAGGTGCAATTTAGAAGCCACTGAAGTGGCTGTTTAACTTATCCCGTACATTGTTGCACCACGATGA
>NBLI01000121.1 GCA_002084535.1 Candidatus Zhuqueibacterota bacterium 4572_119 | reverse complement strand
CTTGAAATCGCGCGGCGTGTTCAATCCAGTTTTTTGCCAAGGAAAAAGCCAACATTATCCGGGATAGATATCGCCAGTGCTTGTATTCCGGCGACTGAAGTTGGCGGGGATTATTTTGATTTTATTGCGTTAGATGAAAACCGGCTGGGAGTCGTAATTGGTGATGTTTCCGGTAAGGGGATTTCCGCTGCATTTCACATGACTCTGACCAAAGGTTTCCTGAAATCCCAGGCGAAAACAGTTGAGTCACCACGTGAAGTGCTCATCCATTTGAATGAACTATTTTATGAAAACGTGGAACGCACGACTTTCATCAGCATGATTTATGGAATATTTGACATTAGAAATAAAAAGTTTACATTTGCCAGGGCAGGGCATAATCCTTTACTGCTCAAAAAAGATGGTATCAAAGACGTGGAAATATTATGTCCCAAAGGACTTGCTTTGGGTCTGGAAAAAGGGGAGCTTTTCCAACGCGTCATCGAAGAATACAGCATTGGCATTAATTCCAAAGATGTTTTTATGTTTTATACTGATGGCTTTTCAGAAGCGATGAACAACAAAAAAGAAGAATTTGGCGAAGACAGGTTAAAGTCAATTCTGAACAAAGTGCACTCAATCTCTGCTGAAAATATAATGGCTGAAACGAAATCCCAGGTTTTAGCTTTCGTTAATAATGCGGACCAACATGATGATATGACAATGATTATTGTCAAAATACTTTGATCACTAATCCAGGCAAACTAATAAGGCTGCTGGGTTAAAATTATAATTGTTAAAGCAATATAGTTGAGTCCATTCTAAAAACCAGGTATTTTAAGATTTATCATAAATTATGGTGCTATAACTTTAATATAAACAGATTTAATTTGATTGGAAAATACCTGGTTTTTACCTTTTTAGAGTTGACTCATAGTTAAATCGAATTTATTTAATTGATGTGTTATGAAATTAAAGAAAAAAATTAAAAAAATTATCCTGCCAACTTTGTTTCTTCTTTTAGTTGCAGCAATCAATTTATTTAAATTTATTAATCCTGAATATTTACCTGGTCTGCGGGATTTGCTGTTTATCGTTTTTATTGGAGCCGCTTTCTTTAGTCTGAGAGATTTACATCAACAGGTGTCTATTTATTCGAAAGTAAAAATCGCAGTTTTATATCTGCTTATTCTCTATGCAATCTATCTTATTTTTATGAATATATCAGGGGCGCTGGACACTTCCGATATTTTTCGTTGGACAGCAGTTTTTTCAACACTATATGTTGTTGTAATAATACTGATTTTCACCATTATCCGGGATTTGATTTTTATTCAAAGAAAGAAGGCAACTTTAAGAAATTTTAATATTGCTTTAATCCTGATTCTTATTTTCAGCTATATGATGGATTCTCAATCACTGAATATTAATATTCAGATGCCCTCTGATGATAGCGGCATGCTGTTTCCTAGTAGCGCGAACAGTCTAACCATCATAGTAGTTATATTAATGATTTATATGATTGTGCTCAACTCATTCAGAACTTATTGGGTGAAATATTTAAACAGGAAACAAAAAATAAAGACTTTTTTATTAAGCGGTATTATTCTTGGTTTGTCGATACTAATAATGTCTAAAAGGCGATCCTTCACTGAAATTGGCGATTTCGCTGACGCAAATTTTATATCAGCCGGCTTTATTTTTATCATAGCGTATTTCTCAATTTCAATGCTGGTTATTTTACTTTATCTACCAACTGCGGGTTTTTTAGATAGGAAGGAGAAGGAGCTGTCTTCGTTACAAAAACAAACCCGTTCCATATTGGGTGTTATTGATTTAGAAAAAGTTATGCAAATCATCATCGAGCAAACAATAGAAATAAGCAGCGCTAATTATTGTTGGCTTATTGTGAATAATCCTGCAACGAATAAGTATGAATTGATGGCAGAAAAAGATTTACCATTGGCGTTGGCTGAAAAATTTAGCGGAAAATTTGATCCTGATTTTATAGGCTGGATTAAAAAGAATAAAACTGTTTTAATGATTGACCGTATATCAAAAGACCAGCGAACAGCTAAAATCGAAGCATGGAAATACAGAAATGGATCATTACTTGGGATACCTCTTATTTTGAATGAGGTAGTTACCGGAATGCTATTCGCTGTAAAGAATATTGAATATGGATTTGTAGCGGACGATAAAACAGTACTTTCAATGTTTGCCAATAACGCCGCTCTTGCATTAGAAAACGCGCGTTTAGTTGAGAAATCACTTGAACAGGAGATGTATGAGCAGGAACTGAAAATTGCCCATGAAGCGCAGATGAAATTGCTCCCATCAAAGATGCCGGAAATTAAAAATTTAGAAATCGAAGCGTCTTGTATTACAGCCAATGAAGTTGGCGGTGATTATTATGATTTTTTTGAATTTGGCAAATCAAAATTGGGAGTTGTCATCGGCGATGTATCCGGAAAAGGCGCTGAAGCTGCTTTTTATATGGCGGAAGCCAAAGGTATTATTGAGTCGTTAAGTCAGATATATTTATCTCCAAAAGAACTTTTAATCGAGGCAAATAAAATTTTGTTTAATACGCTTGATAAAAAAACTTTTATCAGCGCTTTATATGGAATTTTTGATTTTAACAATAAAACATTTCATTTTTGCCGTGCCGGACATTGTCCACTGCTTTACTGGAATAACAAGAAGGAAGAAATTTACCTGATTGAACCGGCTGGATTAGCGCTTGGGCTTGATTCAGGGGAATATTTTAAAAAAACGCTCGTTGAAGAACAAATTAAGTTTCATAAAAACGATGTCATGATATTTTATACTGACGGGGTAAATGAAGCCCGCAATGTTGAGCAGGATGAGTTTGAAGAAAATAGATTGTGTGATGTGTTAATTGAAAATTGCCAGAGCAATTCCACAGCAATCAAAAACGCAATTTTGGAAAAAATTGAAAATTTTGTTGGCGATCAAAATCAGCACGATGATTTGACCATGGTTGTACTAAAACCAACATAAATAAAAGCCGGGGCAGAAGTTGCAGATTCACCTTTTCTGAGTTGAAGAATTGGTGACGATCATAAATAAAACAATTGATAATTAATTTGGAAAATATCATAAATACAGGAGAGCTGGTATGGAATCATTTGAGGTTTCAAAACGAGTAGAAGGGAAAATAAATATTCTCTATATCAAAGGCTACCTCGACGCGCACACGGCGCCGATGCTTGAAGATGAGATACAGGGATTGGTTGATAACGGTGAATTTCAAATATTAGTAAATTTTAAAGACTTGCTCTATATAAGCAGCGCCGGACTTGGAGTTTTTATGGGATTTATCGAAAATATCCGCTCCAATGGAGGCGATATTAAATTATCAAATATGAATTCAAAAATATTCCGGGTATTCGATCTGTTGGGTTTTCCAACACTTTATGACATTCTGGAAGAAGAGCAGGAAGCCTTAACTAAATTTAACAGTTAAATTTTAAAAGGTGGAGAATATTTTGAACAAAGAAAAATATCAATTGAAAATTCCCAGTAAAACGGATAATCTTGAATTAATCCGTACTTTTGTTTCCCGAATATCAGAGATGGTGGGATTTACCGATGATGATGTTTATAAAATAGAGCTTGCTGTTGATGAAGCCTGCGCTAATGTGATTAAACACGCATATAAAAAAGAAGAAGAAATAAACCTGGTCATCGAACTGGACTATAAAAAACTCACGATTATAATCTCTGATCAAGGTATTGGTTTTGATGTAAACAAAATTTTAAACAGGGATATTAAAAATTATTTGGCGCAAATGAAGGTTGGTGGATTAGGAATTCATTTGATTCACGCGCTGATGGATGAAGTCGAATTTAGGTCAGAGCCGGGTCGCAAGACCGAAGTAAAGATGGTCAAATATTTTGTGAAAGACGGTAAAATTAAAAAATCGAGCGAATCATGACAGAGGCATTTGAAGAAAAAGAAACGAATGCGGGCAATATTGTGGATGATGACGGCTCAACCAGAAAATTAGATGAAAAGTTGATGGAACTGCAATCATTATTCGAGGTCAGCCAGACTTTAAATTCATCATTAAAACTAAAATCGATACTCGATAATATGCTGCTCACACCAATGGGAAAAATGATGATTTCCCGCGGAATTGTCCTGCTATACGACTCTGAAAATAACCTGAAAATAGAAACATTAAAAGGGCTGCCATCGACATTTGCCGGTAAAAAAGTGCAATTCAGTATTGAAATAACCGAGCCAACTTTTCTCACTACCATAAACAAAAACGATCAAAAAGAAATGACCTTTTTTCTTGAAGAAGGTATTGTTTTGCTGCTTCCCATCAGGAGCAGCGACCGCAATCTCGGATATATCGGCTTTGGAGAAAAATTGATCAAAACCGAATACGCCGAATCGGAGTTGGAATACTTAAAATCAATTTCCAACATTGCAGCTACATCTATTGAGAATGGATTAATGGTGATGCAACTCCAGGAAGTCAACAGGCGTTTGGACAAAAAAATCCAGGAGCTTAACACGCTATTTGAAATCGGCAAAGAGCTAAATTCCACCCTGGATAAACAAAAAGTTCTCAATCTGTTGAGCTACGCGGTCATGGGTGAGATGATAATAAATCGCTGCCTCATATTTCTTGAAGAAAATGATGAAAAGAATTTGGTTATGTCCAAAGGTTTACAGGCAAATGAAAATAACAAGAGATACGCTAACCAGGAATTTTTAGATGAATTGTTTAAGCTATCAGATCCTATTTTGCTTAAACCGCATGATAAATACGATAAAATATTTACCTATTTTCGGGATTCTGGATTCCCGGTAATCGTTCCCATGCGGCTCCAAAACGTTACCAGGGGAATATTGGCAATTGGTGAAAGAATTACGAAAGTTGAATTTCAGGATGATGATTTGGAGTTTTTGTCAACGTTGGGAAATGAAGCCTTGATTTGTCTTGAGAATGCCAAGCTATTTGAAGAAAGGCTTGAGAAACAGCGAATTGAGGAAGAATTGGCAATGGCGAGGGAGATTCAGCAAAAACTTTTGCCTACTATTTGCCCTCAGGCAAAAAATTATCAAATCGCCGGGATTAATATTTCCAGCTTGCATGTCAGTGGCGATTATTTTGATTGCATCCAGCTCGATGAAAACAGGCTCTGCCTGGCTATTGCAGATGTTTCAGGGAAAGGACCATCAGCATCCTTACTTATGGCGAATTTGCAGGCAGTTTTAAATGTCCTGATAGATACAGATGATTCATTGAATAACGTAACCTCCAAAATAAATAATTTGATTCATAAAAACACCAATTACGATAAGTTTATTACATTTTTTATAGGGATTCTTAATACAAAAGATAATACCTTTGCTTATGTAAATGCGGGGCATAATCCACCATATTTAGTACATAAGAATAGTGAATTGGAAACATTGGAAGATGGTGGATTATTGTTAGGAATGATGCCGAATGTTGATTACGATCTTAGCACAACAACTCTGATGACTGGGGACTGGATCGTTATGTTTACCGATGGTGTTACAGAAGCAAAAAATGATTTGGATGAAGACTATGAAGAAGAAAGACTCATCGAAGTCATCCAACAAAATAAATCTGGTACTGCTGAAGAAATGAAACAAGCTATTTTAGAAAGTATGAAAGAATTTACTGAGGATGTCCCGCAGAGCGATGACATTACAATTTTAGTGCTAAAAGCGTTATAATAAAATATCTAATGACAGGAACTTTGACATGCCGTCCATTTTATTAGTCGATTGCCAATGGGGGTGAAAAGGCATTGGATGTATTATCAGAAAATAAATTTGATTTAATAATTTCTGATTTGCAGATGCCAAAAATTGATGGTATCGATGTTTTAAATGCCTGTAAAAAAAAATCACCGGACACCGAAGTTTTGATAGTGACAGGATATGGCAGTATTAAAACCGCGGTAAAAGCGATGAAGCTGGGGGCTTTTGACTATTTGTCAAAACCGGTGGATGTTGAAGAGTTGCGAATGAAAGTGTCGCAGGCGCTAAAACACAAAGAATTGATCATACAAATCGCGGAACAACAAAAGGCGCTGAATGAATTTAATGATATGATACAACGCGATTTAAAATTGGCAGAGCAAATTCACCAAAGTCTCATTCCGGAAACACTGAAGAATAGTAAAATTGAAATCGCGGTAAATTATAAGCCGATGATAGGTTTGGGTGGCGATTTCGCGGACATTTATTTTGATGGGGATCGATATCTGTATTTGACGTTAATCGATGTTACCGGGCATGGGATCAGCGCGGCGTTGCTGGTGAATCGTATTAGCAGTGAAGTGCGGAAGCTGGTTAGAGATGAACTTGAGCCCAATGAGATACTCTATTATTTAAATAATTTTATAATTGATGTATTTGATCAAACGGGTATGTTTTTGACTGCTTTTACGCTCAAAATAGATTTTAGCAATTTATTGATGACATACTCCGGGAGCGCTCATCCACCGATAATTTTGTGGAAAAAAGAGAAAAGAAAGTTTGAAAAGATTAGTTCCCAAAATGTAATCGTTGGTTTTGAAAAAGTTGGTTTAACCAATTTTTCCCAGGATTCAATCCAATTGAATTCGGGTGACAAACTGGTCATTTATACTGACGGAATCGTGGAAGCGGAGGACAGAAATCGAAAAGCGCTGGGAGTTAACGGTTTTGTCAAAATTATCGATGAGCTAAATAGTGAACCCCCCGGTTTATTGGTTGAAAATATTTTAACTAAATTAAATAACAAAAAATACACACAAGTCCGGGATGACATTTTTCTGATCGCTGCGGAAATGCTTTAGCTCAACCTCCATAATTAGATTTTGCAATCACAACAGGGACACCCCACTGCTAAATAAACAACAATGTACAAATTTCCAATTATAGTAACCTGAATTGAAATAAAGGAGTTAACAGATGAAACGGAAATTAATACTAACATTCCTGCCAGTAATGTTAACAGTCTTTTTTATTAATATTTTTTATTCAGCTGCAATTTTCGCGGAAACAAATGACGTCATTGCGGAAAAAGCAATGGTCGCCACAGCTCACCCGATAGCCTCCGCGGTGGGAATCGAGATTTTAAAGGAGGGCGGAAACGCGGTAGATGCTGCCATGGCGGTGGCATTCGCCCTGTCCATAGCGGAGCCAAATGCATCGGGCATTGGCGGAGGCGGATTTATCGTGATCAAAATGGCAAATAAAAAAGAAGCGGTAATGATCGATTATAGGGAGCGGGCGCCGGAAAGAGCAGTAGCTGAATATTATTATGATAGTGAATCCGGTTTTAAATCGCTTACTACAGTTGGTCCATCCGCCATTGGAGTACCCGGTCTGGTTGCGGGCGCGGAAATTTCACTGAAAAAGTATGGCACCATGACGCTGGCGCAAATTCTTCAGCCGGCAATAGAATTGTGTAAAAATGGAATTGTGGTCAGTGAAAAGCTTAATGAAATGATCTTAAATAATATTGAAAAAATTTCAAACTATCCCGCGACTGCTGAAGTTTACCTAAAAGACATGTTTCCTTTGGAAGAAGGGGATACCTTAAGGAATTTGGATCTGGCTTCATCACTTGTTAAATTGTCCGGGCAGGGTGGTGATATTTTTTACAAAGGGGAGCTTGCCAAATTAATGGCTAATGAAATACAACAATTGGGGGGTGTTTTATCATATTCAGATTTAAAAACTTATGAAGCTAAAGTGAGGAAACCTGTACGTGGAAAATATCGGGGCTACGATATAATCACATCAGCTCCGCCTTCATGGGGAGGAACCCATTTGATTGAATTGTTAAATATAATGGAAGGCTACAATGTAAAAAAAATGGAGCACAATTCAGCTAAATATATTCATGTTTTTACAGAAGCGATGAAAATGATCTACGCGGACAAAGCGATTAATGCCGCCGATCCTGATTTTTATAAAGTGCCGGTTAAAACTTTTCTAAAAAAAAGATATGCTAAAAAATTAAGAAAGCGAATTGAGCCGAACAAGGCGCGCTTCGATTATAAATCAAAAAAAAGATCATCCCGCGAATCAACCAGTACGTCTCATTTATCGATTGTTGATGAACATGGAAATATTGTCGCTTTGACACAAAGTATCAATCACTGGTTCGGATCAGGGGTAGTCGTTCCCGGAACTGGGATTTTGCTAAACGATCACATGAACGATTTTAATGACAAACCCGGTACTCCAAATTCCATCGAACCATTTAAGCGTCCGGCAAGCAATACGGCGCCGACAATTATTTTAAAAAATGGGAAACCATTTATGACTCTGGGAACTCCCGGCGGATCGAGAATTATTTCCGCGCTGGCGCAGGTCATTATGAACGTGATTGATTTTGAAATGTCAATGGATGATGCAATTGAAGCGCCACGTGTGCATTGTATTAATAAAGTTCTGCACGTTGAAGGCAGGATAAACGAAAAGGTCATAGATGTACTGCGAGAAATGGGGCATGAGGTAAAAGTGCGATCAGATTTTGATAACTATTTTGGCGGCGCCCAGGGGATTTTGTTCAACCATCAAACAAATAAGCTGCATGGAGGCGCGGATTCCCGTAGAGATGGAAAGGCAATTGGATATTAAACATAATATAATTTTAAGAATATTTTCTTAACGGGTATAGTTCTTGTAGAGCAGGTTCCCTGCATGCTGGAAAAAATGTCAAAACAAACCGTTTTCAATCCGTGTGAATCAGTGGCTGAAAAGATTATTTTTGAAGATTATTGGGCGTTCACTGAATTTTTACTTATTAAAAACTAACAAAAAAGTTAGAGAATTAAAAATGTCAAAATATTTTTCAAAGAAGATATTTTATATTCTTCTTTTACTGAATTTAGTAATATATTCCAACGTCAAATCTCAACCACTTACAGCAGGAGCTGTGGCAACATCTGATTCACTGGCAACAAAAATTGCTCTTAATATTCTGAATAGGGGAGGGAATGCTATTGACGCCGGAGTTTCTGCCATGTGCGCTTTGACAGTAGTTGAACCATATTCATCCAGCCCCGGAGGCGGTGGTTTGATGATTGTCAAAATGAACAACACAAAGGCGAAAATGATTGATTTCAGGGAACAGGTAGTGCTGAATGCTGACCCGGAGAACTTCTATCAAAGTGAAATTGATTTTAACATTTACAGCTCTTCCGGTCTGACTTCAATTTGTGTACCCGGTTTTTTTGCCGGAGCGGAAAAAGCGCTGCAAGAATATGGTACAATGAAACTTGAAGAGGTGTTGGAGCCAGTCATTCAACTTGCCGATAGTGGATTTTCTGTCAGTTTATCCTTGAGCAAAATGACTGCAAAGTATTATGATCATTTGAATATTGATAAAATTACTACTGAAATAT
>NBLI01000120.1:903-12169 GCA_002084535.1 Candidatus Zhuqueibacterota bacterium 4572_119 | reverse complement strand
TATTGGAATGTTTAGTTAGCAAAATATATGCCAAACTATTTGTGATGTGTATAACCTTTTGTTTATAAAGAATTAAATGGTGTCGCTGGATTTCTCACATTTTTTTAAATATTAAAAAAACGATTAATAAATTGAGATATTGACAAAATGACACGGAATATCTGGCATACCAAGAAAAAAAATATCAGAATTTACTTGAATTTTACATGTTTCATCTATATATTTCACTAACAAATTAGTGGAGAGTTTCTTAATGAAGAGCACTTTAAAACTTTTTTTATTTTTTTTTCTTACCATTTTATTAAGCTGCCAGCCTGCTTCAGATAAATCCCAAAAGATTATTGAGATAAAGAAACTAATTTCCCAATACAACAAAGCATTTTGTCAAAAAGATTTCCAAAAGTTCAGTTCCTTTTGTAGTGAAGATTTTACTTTTTTTACATTGGATGGACAAAGTTTTGATAAAACTACTATTGCTTCTTTCCTGGAAAAGGTTCTCGGTCGCTGGCAAAATGTGCAAATCGAAGCTGAAGATCTTGACATTCAGGTGGATAATAATTTTGCTTTTGCTCGATATTTGTCAGTTTATAAATATGTTATAGATGAAACTTATGGCGCTATGAATAGCCGTATAACGGTTTTTTTTAAAAGAATAAATGGGGAATGGATGCTGGCTCATTTTCACATGTCCAGAAGTTATCAATAATTTTTCCCAAACCGATAATTTTTCAAATTAAAATCTCAAATTTATGAGGAGGGCTAATGAACATCAACACTTTTACTGAGAACATTCTTGAGCTTATCCGCAGGACTTCGGCGTATTTGCCGCCGGATGTGGAGCAGGTTCTTTCCCTGGCGAAAAAAATGGAAGAAGCTGACTCAAAAGCGGATTTTGCTTTAGACCTTGTTTTGCAAAATATTGGACTTGCCAAAGGGCGTTCGCTACCGATTTGTCAGGATACGGGATTGTTGAATTTTTATATAAAATGCCCACTTGGAATGGATCAGATGAAAATACAAAAAGCCATCGAGGACGCGGTTGTTCAAGCAACTCAAAAAGGATATTTGCGACAAAATTCTGTGGACAGCTTGAACGGAAAAAATTCAGGTACGAATTTAGGACCTGGCAGCCCGGTGTTTAAATTTACCCAAACAAATGATTCGAAGCTGGACATTCGGCTCATTCAAAAGGGCGGCGGCTGTGAAAATATGAGCATCCAATATAAATTGCCCGCGGAATTCAATGGAAGGAAATTCGGTCGTGACCTTGAAGGTGTTCGAGCTTGTATTTTGGATGCTGTTTACCAGGCGCAGGGTAAAGGCTGCAGCCCTGGATTTTTGGGTGTTTGTATCGGTGGAGACAGGGCGGTTGGCTACGATTGGGCGAAGCACCAGTTACTGCGTGACATCGACGATGTGAATCCATTGCCCGAATTGGCAGAATTGGAAAACAGGATTATGGAAGAAGCCAATCAGTTGGAGATTGGTCCTATGGGGTTTGGCGGCAAGCTGACTATCGGTTGCTGCAAAATTGGGTTGAGGAACCGTTTGCCTGCTTCATTTTTTGTAACGGTTGCATATATGTGCTGGGCTTACCGCCGGCGGGGTGTGATTATGAATGCAAATGGCGAGGTTGAAAAATGGTTATACCATTCTCCTGGTGAATTTGAAACAGTGGTGGATTATCCTGATGATTTTGAAATACCATCGGAAAATGTCAAAGTTTTGAATACACCAGTAAGTGAAGAAGATATTCGATCCCTAAAAGTTGGTGATACCGTAATGATTAATGGAACTGTATTTACTGGCAGAGACGCTGTTCATAAATATTTACACGAAGGCGGAGAGCTGGATCCGATCAAAGACGGAATTATTTATCACTGCGGACCTGTTATTTTGAAAGAAAATGGTGAACACAAATGTATGGCGGCAGGTCCAACTACTTCCATCCGTGAAGAACCGTACCAGGGTGATGTGATGAAAAAATTCGGTATCAAAGCTGTGATTGGAAAAGGTGGAATGGGCGCCAAAACTCTGGAAGCCTGCCAGAAATACGGCGGAGTCTATTTGCACGCCATTGGCGGCGCCGCGCAAATCTATGCCAAATGCGTGAAAAAAATTCCCAATGTTTACCTCGAAGAATTTGGCAGCCCGGAAGCGGTTTGGGAATTTCAGGTTGAGGGATTTCCGGCTGTTGTTACAATGGATTCACACGGAAATTCTTTGCATAAAGATTTGATGGATTTGTCAAAAGGAAAGTTGGATAAGTTTTTGAAATAGGATAAAGAATAGAGATAATTTGATAAAAGCTCCATGTTTTTAATGGGGCTTTTTTTAATAGACGAATCAGTCGCAGACTTTTTTATCGGAAGGCATTTCAGTATATAACAGATAGGAAGTGAAAGGGAAAATATTAGCGCTTGATTGGCAGTTAAGTCTTTAAAAATCGAATTGTTTTCAGACTGTCATAATCTGCTTTTTCAGAGGTAACTTGTTCAATATTAATTCATCCAAATTCAGTTTTGATTTGGCATTGTCTATGTCAATCCCGACAATATTTTTGTCTTCATCAAAATCAATTACTATCCCTTCAGTTATTTCGATGCTATCAACACTAACTTTTGATGAAAGGTCAATGTATAATGAATCGGTTTCAGTGTAATAATTAATTTTCATTCTTATAACTCCTGTCCGGGAAAACATTATGAATTGTTTTTTTGTCTTCCAATGTAATAACCCGGGATATTTTATCATCAAATTTTTTTATTCTACCCCAAAATCGATATCGATTGAACTCTTGCCGTTCGATTTTGAGTGGATTTTCAATAATGCGAATACACCATTCATTTTTAATATATGGACGTTTCCTGATTATTTCTTTCATAAAATAATTGGTAAATTTGTAATCTGATAATGTCATGGAGTATTGTATCAAAATAAACCTTTAAAATCAAGGAAAAATTAGCGCCTTAAAATCGGATCACTTGTATGTAAAATAAAATTTGTAATTAGTTTTAAAATGAGGGTAAATTCAATTAATAAAAAATATAAAACCCCTCCGACAATAACCAGAGGGGTTTTATATTTAAATATTTTCAAAATACAAATTAGAAATTAAAATTCAATCCTGCCATAATATTATTTACAGTCATACCGAAATCTCCAGCCATGTTGTCAAAGCTCTGGGAATCCGCGTCATAGACCCATTCAGTGATATTACGTTCACCAATGATGAGGTTTTCGTAATTGGCGTATAATGTAAACATTCCAAAATCGTAACTTCCGCCAAAGCTAATACCGTAACGGCGTCCGGCATCCGGAATTGTTAAAGTAAATGTTTCATCTGGTGGCGCGGCTGCTTCTGTGTAAAAACCACCTCTGATAGTGATTTGGTCAGTTAAGGTATATTCAGCACCTAAACCCATGCGAATACCATCTTCCCAGTTTTCAACCAATTCTGAAATTGTTCCGTCTTCCAGTTTGATTTCAATAACATCCCAGGCAGACCATTGTGTCCAGGAAATGTCAGCGGAAACCAATAAGTTATCGATTCCCTTATAGGCGAGACCTACACCGACTGTCATCGGTAATGGCAAATCAGTGTCACCAGGTTCGTCAGTCGCCTGAACAACTTTTTGTCCGCTGTAAAGACCCAAGATCGCTTGTTTTGTTGCTTCATCGATTTGTTGCATGGCAATCAAGCCATCAAGAGTTTGTGACAACTGTGCCATTGTGGCTGCTGGAATTCCCGCGTAATAAGTGGTAGCGTTAATGAGTCCATCCAAAGTAACATCATTATAGTAAACACCTGATACACCGATAGACAAATCTTCAGTGACGTCAAATTTAAGTCCAAAATTCGCGCCAAAGCCCCAACCATCACCGGCTAATTCTTTGTCAGTTAAAACGTAATTATATGTGGAAGCTGTTAAGCCCATGGGCGCTAACACACCATCTTTTAATGCAGCATAATTAGGATCGAAAATTAATGGATTTGGTGTATGCTGCGGTGTACGAATAAGAATATCAGCATAGGTAATACTCACACCAAGACCAACTGACAGCCTATCACTAAACTTATAAGCGAAGGTCGGCTGTATAGCAATTACCTGGAGGGCGTCTTCATAATCGATACCCGGGAAATCACTGTTATAGCTCTCTGTATCCAATACATCCCAATCAGCGCCAAGACCAAAAGGAGCGTAAACACCCAGCCCAAAGCTCATTTTCTCACAGCCGTAAACAAAACCAAGCGCTGGAATGATGAAAGTTTTCGCTTCATTTTCCATTTCACCATCTCTGAATAATCCAAAAGGCATAGCGGCGTTTTGAACAAATGAATACGTGCCAACCGGCATAATGGCTTCAGTTGAAAATCCAAAATGGAAACCTTCAATCTGGGTTAGACCAGCCGGATTCCAGAACATGGCGCTCCAGTCATCGGCGATACCTCTGAAGTTTCCGCCTAATGCTGTTGCCCTGGCTCCGATTCCTGTTAAAGCAACTCCTGACGCGAATACTGAACCAGCTAATAAAAGTACAACAAATAAAGTTAATAATGTTGAAAAACGTTTCATTTTTCCCTCCAAAAAGTTAGTGTTTTTAATAGTTAAAAATTACAAAAAATGTACTTTCCTGCTTTGTTTTTGTATATCACCTCCTATAAATTGTTTAAAAGTTCTGATTTGTATTTTAAAATTTACCACTCACAGTTATTACATAATGCCTCATCGGCGCCATGTTACGTTCGATTTGCGCGTAGCTGTAATTTAGCATGTTATTAGCATTCAAAGAAACAGTAATATTATTAAAATTATAACTGATTCGCCCATCCAAAACTTTTTGATCAACCCGGTCTTCATCCGGAAAAACTTTAACACTATCGAGACGGCTGACATAACGAAAATCAAAACCGGTTTCAATATTTTTTAAATTGATATTAAGTGAAAAAGTGAGCAGATGCCTGGGACGATAGGCAAGAGGAGCCGCGTGGATATCTTGTGGTTTTTCAGCCCCGGATAATTCCTTAAACCACCACCAGAATGTTTTATCACTGGAAACATAGTCTGGATCCAAAAATGTATAACTCGCTGAAGCGAACAACATTTTTTTCCACCAACTGGATTGAAGCATCATTTCTATACCCCGAATTCGGGCGCGGGGAACATTGACAAACATGACGGTGTTTTGTTCATCTTTTTCAGGTTCGATAAAATTTTCATAATCGTTGTGAAACGCGGCGATGTCGATAAGAATATTTTCAGACAAAATTTGATTGATGCCTATTTCATAGGACCAGGCTTTTTCCGCTTTTAGCCCCGGATTGGGAATTACTTTAAAACCAGATGTGGTGGTTTCGGTAACGTATCAACATAATGATAATCATACCTGAAACCCAACGTGGCAGTCAGCAGCTCGGACAAATGAATTTCATCCTGAAAAAATCCAGCCCAGGTAGAACCATTGTGATCGCCAAACATTGCTGAGTTGGTAATGTCATAAATTCCTTCAAAGCCATAGGTGAAAGAATGGGTCTGATTTATTATATAGTCAGCTTGAAATTCCAAACCCAATTTCTTGGCTTCGGAAAAATCATCATTGTCGTGATAGTGATGCTTCCAAAAATTTTGAAAATATGAAGCGCGGACTTTGTAGGTAAATTTCTGATTGATCAAATGGCGGTAAACAGAATTGAAACTGAATTTGGTCGAATTAATCCAGTCACCCACAGACGTCACCGGCATTTCATAAACATCGTTCTGGTTTCGCCATTGAAAAATTTCACCATATTCGCTTGTTGAATAATTGCTTTGCAAAGTTAGTTTCGCCTGGGGCAGTATTTGGAAATCCGTTCTGCCTAAAAGATTCCATGTTATATATTCGCCATTTTGCTGATATCCGGTTGAAGTTTTATATCCACCTGATAAAAGAACTCCGACATTGTTAATTTTTCGGGAATGTGAAATATCGGTCTGTGTAAAATATTGTAAATCATCAGTCCATTTCCATTCTTCATGATATGGCTGATCATAAAATCCTGTTGAAATTTTTGCTTCAGTGACCGGGCTTTCGGAAGGTTCTTTGCTGATAACGTTAATAATGCCGCCAAGCGCGTGAGAGCCATAAAGCGCGGATCCGGCTCCTTTTATGACTTCAACCCGTTCGATTTGGCTCAGGGGAATGATGTCCCATTTAATATCGCCGCTATCTCCGGGCATCATGGGAATCCCGTCGAGCAGCAGCAGGACGCGGCTTCCAGCGCCCAAACTGAAACCCGATGATCCGCGGATATTTACATCACCTTCAACCATATTTATGCCGGGAGTATATTCCAGGATTTCGTCCAAATAGGTGCGGTTTCTCCTTTCGATTTCTTTGACAGTAATTAAGCTCACACTGTTTGGGACATCCTGGAAACTTTGGGCTTTTTTTCCTGCGGTTACCACCAGGGCGGGCATTTCCAGTACTGTTTCTTCGAGAGCGAATTTTATTCTCGCTGTTTCTCCCGGCAAAATTTGAATTTCCTGTTCCTGGCTTTTGTACCCGATGATAGTGGCTTTGATGCGGTATTTCCCAACCGGTATTTTTGAAAGTGTAAATTGTCCCTGCAAATTGCTCATCGTTCCCATTGTGGTGCCGGTTACAATAATGTTGGCGCCGATCAATGGTTCTTCTGTTTCAATGTCAACAATTGAGCCGGAGAGTTTGCCAAAATTTGATGTTTGGGCTTTACTCTGGCTGCTAAAAATAATCATTATTATTAAGAGAATTGTAAGCGATCTTTTCATTAAATAAAACTCCGAATGTTCATGGTAAAAAAACCAAAACATTTTAAAAAAAATCTCATTTTATTGGATTCGATTCTACTGGAAACGATTCATTGTCCAAAATTTATTTCAAAATCAGGACCTTTCACAGTACTGTCTTCTGGTACTGTATAGGGTGTCTGGTCAAGCGCGATGATATTCTCCAATGAAAAGGAAGTGTTTTCCCTGAAGAGCAAAACCGCGGTTGCTTCATAGTTCCCAGGGAAAGCGTTAATCACATATTGCGCTGAATCCATTCCCTGGGCTATTCCATTGCTGAAGCTGATGTCCAGCAACGTCGGTAATTGGTAAACCGGGAAAATGGAAAATTTCGTGGTCGCGATCACCCGGACGTCAAGGACAGAATCGGGCCATGTACCTTTGAATGTCACTGATCCGGTGATTTTGCTGTTGGTGATGCGGTGCGCTCTGGACCGGTTCACCACGATATCTATATTATTGATTTGTGACGTATCAGATGGAATGACAATTTCACCAGGGGAAAGCGAATCATAGCCGGAAAAGTAGATGCCGCAAATGCTGATAATATCCCATAAAGATCCAACTTCGCGCCAGGCTACGCCGACTAATTTATATGTGCCAGGTTTAAGATAAAAATTATATTCATATGAATCTCCGGAAAGCGGGATTTGCTCTCCGATGATTAGGTCTTCAATGCCGGATGGAGGAAATTGTGTCGCTGTTACCAACCTGACTTCAGCCGCGGCAGCAGGCCATTCTCCAGAAAAGTTAATTGTACCATGGATGTTGCTCCGGATGGGTTCCAATCCATGATCAAAATCACAAGTTTGCAAAATTGATAAAAACAGAGCGATAGGGATAATTATAATATATTTTATATTTTTATTCATTGCAAAATTTACGCGTAAATATTCTTGTCAACGTTATTAAAAAAAAATCCATGAAACGTATTCATGGGATTCCTGATAACAGATTAATTTAAAAAAGCATTTTACTCGAAATTGCTACTTATCGTCCGTTCAGATTTCAGATGACTTTTACCTGATAAGTTCAACAAAATGTCAAAATACCGTCTTTTTCTCTTTTAAATGTCAGATTAAATTTTGATTTATATTACAGTACATTAATAAAAAAAGAAAAATACAAAATGTCAAGTAGTTTCTTTTAAAATATTTAATGTTGTAAGTTGATGAAATTTATAGAGAAAAAGTACTTGACTTTATAATAAGAAATATTATATTACTGAATGAATCTTCATTCAGTACAATAATATAGCTTTTATTCAGAAGAAAGGTGAAAAGAATTTTTCTATGATAGAGAGGAAAATAGAAAATAATAAGCGTGCGAGAATTCTTAAAGCGGCGACCCAGGTTTTTGCTCAAAATGGTTTTTACAATTCAAAAATTTCTCAAATTGCCAAATTAGCCAATGTCGCCGACGGAACAATATATTTATATTTTAAGAATAAAGACGATATTCTCATTTCATTGTTTGAAGATGAGATGAATAAGATTATAAAAAGCGTTAAGGATCAAATCAACCAAGTCCAGGGTGTTGAAAACAAGCTGAGAAAGTTTATTGAAAAGCATCTAAGCTTGATTGGTGAAAACAGGGAAATGGCGGAAGTGATTCAAATCGAATTAAGGCAGAGCCACAAATTTATGAAAGGCTATAGCGGGACAAAGTTCAGTGATTATCTGAATATAATATCTGGGATTATTACACAGGGACAAAAAGACGGAGAAGTCCGTGAAGATATAGTTCCCGGTGTGGCAAAGCGAATTCTTTTTGGCGCGCTTGATGAGCTTTCCAGTTATTGGGTTTTGTCAAAGAACCGAAAGTACAGTCTTCAACTATCCGGCAAGTTGGTTGGTGATATTTTTATTGCTGGTATTATTAAAAATCCTAATGAATAAAAAAGAACAGATGGATTTCTAATAATTTAGAAAGCCTTGCTGCTTCAGTTAGCTTAATGAATCATAATTAATGAAATTAAATTTGAAAAGAATTTTTATTAAAAGAATTTCCACTTACTTACTCACCAAATAACTCATTCCAATTGCGTTTCATTTAAAAAAAAAGTTGACTTTAAAATATTAAATATTATATTTAATCAATTGTTATAAGTTTTAAATTTTGTTTTTAGCCATATCAAGTTTTGAAAATCATTAGAATAACATTACCAAATCAAAGTTTTTAACATAATGATATTATAAAAGATATAAAGGAGAATTGCATGAAGATATTGGTTTGTGTAAAACAAGTGCCGGATACCGAAACAAAAATAAAAATTGGCGCTGACAAAAAATCGATTGATACTTCGGACATTAACTGGATTTTGAATCCTTATGATGAATATGCTGTTGAAGAAGCTATTCAGATAAAGGAAGAAAAAGAGGGTACCACAGTTACTGTAATCAGCGTGGGACCGGAAAGATCGGTTTCAGCGATTCGTAACGCAATCGCGATGGGAGCTGATGAAGCAGTGCTTATCAAAACAGAAGATATTTATCTCGATTCCTTTACTGTTGCCAAAGCCCTGGCAGATGTAATTAAAGATTTAGAATATGATCTGATCTTCTTTGGGAAGCAAGCAGTGGATGATGATAATCTGCAAGTTGGTCCAATGGTTGCTGAACTTCTGAATCTACCTTGTGTTTCACCAATTGCTGATTTAAAGCTGGAAAATGGATCTGTTACTGTGAAAAGGGAAATCGAAGGCGGAACCGAGGTTATTGAAGCATCACTCCCCGCGGTAATTTCTGCTGATAAAGGATTGAATGAACCACGTTATCCTGCTCTTCGCGGAATCATGATGGCAAAACGGAAGCCAATTGATGAGAAACAAGTCGACATGGAAACAGCGAAAATCGAGATTGTTCAAATGGCTTATCCCCAGTCGAGAGAGGGAGGAAAAATCGTTGGTGAAGGTGTGGATGCTGTTCCTGAATTGGTGCGTTTGCTGAGGGAAGAAGCAAAGGTTGTATAATTAATTTTGCATAATAATAATGATGATGATTTTTTTTAAATAAATTTTCGGAGGACGCATGTCAAAACCAGTATATGTAATTACTGAACAAAGAAATGGAGCTTTTCGCAAAGTAAGTTTTGAGGTTGTGAGTGAAGCCCGTCGCCTGGCAGATGAACTTGGCACTTCTGTAGTGGCAATTTTATTAGGATCCGGAGTGAGCGGCATAGGCGAAGAGTTAGGTCAATATGGCGCGGATAAAGTTCTTGTGGCTGATAATGAAATATTCGAAAATTATTCTGCTGAAGGATATACAAAAACAATTTTAGAGACAATTAAAAATGTTG
The DNA here is from genome assembly GCA_002084535.1 of Candidatus Zhuqueibacterota bacterium 4572_119. Lineage (GTDB taxonomy): Bacteria > Zhuqueibacterota > Zhuqueibacteria > Thermofontimicrobiales > Thermofontimicrobiaceae > NBLI01. The sequence continues at coordinate 2,066 of NBLI01000120.1, read as the reverse complement.
ACCCGGAAATTGTGTTGCTGCCGGCATCAATTTTGGGAAAAGATTTAGCGCCGCGGTTAGCGGCTAATCTCGCGGTTGGGTTGGCATCTGATTGCGTAAAACTTTCAATCGAAAGTGGAAAATTAGAGGCTCAACGACCCATGTACGCGGGTAAAGTGATTGCTGATTATCATTTTAACAGTTCTCCCCAATTGGCGTCACTTCGTCCGAACATTTTTCCGGTTTTAGAACCGGATTCCTCTAAAAAAGCAGAAGTCGAAAATGTCAGCGTACCTGTTACCAAAAGTGATTTGAAAGCGATTGTCAAAGAATTGCTTGCCAGTGAGGGCGGCAAAATTGATATTTCTGAAGCTGATATTATTGTTTCCGGTGGACGAGGAATGAAGGGCGCGGAAAATTTTAAAATATTGGAAGAACTGGCTGATCTTCTGGGCGGCGCGGTTGGCGCTTCCCGTTCCGCGGTTGACTCAGACTGGCGCGCGCACGCGGATCAGGTTGGACAGACTGGAAAAACTGTCGCACCGGACCTTTATATCGCTTGCGGCATTTCCGGGGCAATTCAGCATTTAGCAGGTATGTCATCTTCAAAATGCATCGTGGCAATTAATAAAGACCCTGACGCGCCCATTTTTCAAAAAGCGGATTACGGAATCGTGGGTGATTTGTTTGACGTTGTTCCCAAATTAACTGAAGAACTGAAAAAAATTGTTGAATAATTATTGTTAATATGGATGACCAGTTGAACGGCCTGTCGGGACTCAGACTGAAGCTCCGTTTTCACGGTGAACGGAGTCGTACCGAGGTCTTTTTTTAAATTTCAACAATGCCGCATTTTCTATTGGTCATCGATATTGTTAACAGCACGTTAATTTATAAAACCGTTCAATGAAAGGAAAAGCAATGCCAACAAGAGAGCTTTTTTGGAATATCTCATATCATAATTTAATCTATCTTTTTATGGTGCTGGCATTAGGAGTTCTGTTCTATGGTTTTTATCGCCGTTTGCGATTCTATAAATTGGGTCAACCTGAAAAATTGGCAGGTTCGATTGGTCAACGTATCAAGTCGGTTATATTTTACGCGATTGGACAGGCTCGGGTTTTAAAAGAAAAATATCCAGGCATCATGCACGTTTTGATCTTTGTTGGCTTTGTCCTCTTGTT
>NBLI01000120.1:0-891 GCA_002084535.1 Candidatus Zhuqueibacterota bacterium 4572_119 | reverse complement strand
TTGGACATCGCCGGATTGCTGGCAATTGCGGGTGTGCTGGTTGCTATTTTTCGCCGCTATATTCAGAGACCAGCCAGGCTAAATAATACAGCCGATAATGCGATTTTACTTTTATGGTTGCTCTTCATATTAGTGACCGGCTTTTTGGTTGAAGGAACACGAATCGCCGCGACTGAACCAGCATGGAAAACATGGTCACCGGTTGGAGCGTTCGTAGGCACGGCTTTTACGGCAGATGCTCGACTGTGGCACAGTATGTTCTGGTGGATTCACATGTTGGCGTCGTTCGGTTTTATCGCATACATGCCATTTTCGAGGCTTAAGCACATTTTTACGTCCGCGATGAATATTTACCTGAGATCACAAAAGCCACGCGGAGAAATCAGGACTATCGATATTGAAAACGCTGAAATATTTGGTGTCGGAAAAATAAACGATTTTTCCTGGAAAAATTTGCTGGATTTGGATGCCTGCACAAGCTGCGGCAGGTGCCAGGATATATGCCCGGCATATTTAAGCGATAAACCATTATCCCCGAAAAAGCTGATTCTTGATTTGTTGGACAATTTAAATGAAAAGGCGCCTGTATTGTTAAAAGGTGGGTCGCTTGAAAATGAAAATCCAATAGTTGGGACCGCGGTTGAAGCGGACGAAGTTTGGTCTTGCACCACTTGCGGGGCGTGCGTGGAGGCGTGTCCGGTTTTTGTGGAGCATATTGACAAGGTAGTCGAACTGAGGCGAGACCGTGTTCTCATGGAAGGTGATTTCCCCGCCGAACTGAACCAGACGTTCAAGGGCATGGAAAATAATTTTAATCGGCAGCGCGTATCCACCCTTTTTAAATAAAAGAAAACAGAATTTACGCCGCTATGCATTTAAATAACGCGCTCC
>NBLI01000119.1 GCA_002084535.1 Candidatus Zhuqueibacterota bacterium 4572_119 | reverse complement strand
AAGTTTTCAAATAACTCAATCGAGTGGATGAGTGGTGAACTTTAAGTACTTTAAACTTTAGCTCACTTTAGACACTGCGCTTTAGCGCGCTGGGTATTATCAACATTTGATTTTAAGTAATCATTGGATAGCTTGTTAAGGTGATGCAATCCGGTTTTTTTTATTTTCAAGGTGTTAATAGATCGTTTTCTGAACTGATGAACTAATCATTTAACCTGAATTATTCACAAACATTGCATAAAATTAGATTCGGTAATTGCCCGAATCTCTTGTACTATTTAGGAAATCAATGATAATTGTTGATGGCACAATTTATTACTTAACTAAAGTGTACGACTTATCTGTCTACCACCAGTAACTGAGGCATTACAATAATTACAATTTCAGCATTTTTGAAATTGGGCTTGATTTATCATTCTGTTTTTGTTATATTAAATTACTCTTATTGTGGAACAGATTTTGCAAATATTTTTTGTTTGGGACATGAATAAAAATTATTACTAAAATTGTCCAAACCATCAATGTGAATGGGTCAGATTTCGTCCGGTCTCATCTCAAAAAAAGAATCTTTCAATAATTTGCTAATTATTGGCAGGCATTCTTTTGCTATGTTTTAATATTTTTAAACCGCATCAAATTTTATCTTTTACTAATTTTTAAATAATTGGGAAAAAATGGAAAAGAAAAAAAATTCTTATTGGGAAAACATTTTCGAAAAAAACGGCAAAGTACAGATAAAGCATTCGATCATTTTAAAAAAAGTCCCCATTTTCAGCGATCTTAAAAAAAGTGAACTGCGGGAGTTTGAAAGAATCATCCACCAGCGGCGCTATAAAAAAGATGAAGTCGTTTTTTACGAAGGTGAACCAGGTCTGGGAATGTACATCATCGAGTCTGGCACAATTAAAATTTTCAAGGACTATGACAATAAACTCAAAGAAGAACTGGCAACTCTGTTTACGGGTGACTTTATTGGTGAAATGGCGCTCCTGGATGAATCTCCCCGGTCTGCTACCGCTGTCGCCAACGAAGAAACCAAGTTAATCGGTGTGTTTCGTCCTGACCTCTTCGATTTGTTAGAAAAAAAGCCGCGGTTGGGAAATAAAATTTTGCTGAAGCTGGCGCAAATGATCGCGGAAAGACTCCGGTTCAATAATGTGGAATTACAGGAAATTAAACTCAAACTGGAAAAATCGGGGATAATCAAATGAAACAATACCATTTAATCGACAATCCCGAAAATTCAAGTGAAAAACCGGACAATCAATTCATCATCGTTGTTAACAGCAAAACTTTAAAAAAAATATTTAAATACCTGGTTATTTTCATCAGCATCTTTCTTTTTGTGGAGTTGATCCCCTATGTAAAGTCATTATTAATGAGTCTGGGCATTTCTTTTATTTTATCTTTTGTGCTGTACCCGCTGGTGGATTTTCTTGAAAGCAGGGGAGTTTACCGGGTCGCGGCGATTATCATTGTGTTTTTCGTTCTTTTATTTTCTTTGTATTCGGTTCTTAAATTCCTGATTCCATCATTTTCTCATCAGATTTCGACTATCCAGAATATTATTCAAAATGAGAATCCCGAATCGCTGGCAGAACAGCTCCAGCTAATACTTTCGGAAAGAGTTCCAGCACTGCAAAATCCCAAAATTGCCCATTCAGTGAGTACAAAGCTCAATGATCTGATTCAATTGCTGCTGCGAAAAAGTTTTAACGCGATTCTTTCGCTGGCGTCATCGTTTATTTTAATTATTACAATTCCCTTTATCACATTTTTCCTGCTCAAGGATGGCAGGAAATTTAAAAAGCAAATCATCCAACTTGTGCCAAATCGATATTTTGAAATGTCGCTTAACCTGCTGCACAAATCCGGGGAAAAATTAGGCGGATACATCCGCGGACAACTGATGGTTTCTACTATTATCGGTACGCTTTCCGTGACAGCCCTATTCATTTTAGGAATACCTTATTTTTTCATTATCGGTGTGGTGGCTGGTATGGCGAACATGATCCCCTATTTCGGTCCCTGGGTAGGCGCCATGCCCGCCGTTATTGTCGCTTTTCTGGAGACCGACTCCACAGGGACAGTTATCGGAGTCATCATCGCTTTTGCGTTAATTCAGCTTTTAGACAATATTCTCGTCTCTCCTTTTATTGTCTCAAAAAGCGTACAAATCCATCCATTGATGGTTATCCTGGCGCTGCTCGTGGGAAGCGGTCTGGCGGGAATTCTGGGCATGCTCGTGGCAGTGCCTGTTTTTGCAGTGCTCAAAGTCATTATCGAAGAGATTATCTGGGGATTTAAAAATTATCGGTTGATTTAAAAAAATATATCCAACGCAGAGCGCTAATATTTTATTTGAATTTCGTTGAAATGGAGGATTCCCTATGAGAGAACCCATCACCATCGAGCGTCATATTTTAGAACAGCAACAGCGTGGCTTCCCCAAAGCTACCGGTGATTTTACCCAGCTCCTTTACGATATTACATTCGCTACGAAAATAATTTCCCGCGAAGTTAATAAAGCCGGTTTGGTGGAAATTCTGGGCGCCACCGCTAAAGAGAATGTGCAGGGTGAAACAGTCCAGAAATTAGATGAATACGCTAATGATGTTATCCGTCAAACGATGGATAAAACGGGTCGGGTCAGCGTTATGGCTTCTGAGGAAGTGGAAGACGTAATTCTGGTTCCTCAAAATTACCAAACAGGCAGATATGTGCTGCTTTTCGATCCATTAGATGGCTCGTCCAATATTGACGCTAACGTGAGTATCGGATCCATCTTTTCCATTCACCGGAAAATTTCTGAAGATGGCAGCGGTCAGAGAGAAGACTGTCTCCAGCCTGGTTACCGGCAGGTTGGCGCTGCTTATGTTATTTATGGCTCTTCCACCATGCTTGTTTACACAACGGGCAACGGAGTTCACGGTTTTACGCTTGATCCCAGTGTGGGAGAATTTTTATTGTCCCACAGAAATATCCGCATCCCGAAAAGCGGCAGCATTTACAGCGTCAATGAAGGGAATTACACGCATTGGGAACAAGGCGCCCAGCGTTTCGTTGACTATTTAAAATCAAAAGACAACCACCTTGGTAAACCTTTTTCACTACGCTATATCGGCTCTATGGTAGCAGACCTGCACCGTACACTGCTTTACGGTGGAATTTTTTTCTACCCCCGTGATCAAAAAGACCCGGATAAACCAGTTGGGAAACTGAGGCTGCTCTATGAAGCCTCGCCCATGGCGTTCATTTTCAAACATGCCGGCGGATACGCCAGTGATGGCGAACAGGATATTTTAACCATTCATCCATCCGAGCTGCATCAGCGAACACCGCTCATTATTGGCAGCAAAAATGATGTAAAACTGGCAGAGGAATTTTTTAATGGGAATAGAGATTGACTGGTGATTGGTGATTGGTGAGTGGTTAATGGTGACTTGTTATTTTTTTAATAAACAATGCACAACAATCACAAATCTCCTGCAGCTCTGCCGATACCCATTTCCCAATCCCTAATCCTAATTACAAGCAAAAGGCAAACAAAAACAATATATGCAAATTATATCCAATTAAGACAAAAACATTGTAACTGAAAACCTGAGGAATTATTATGCGCGATACCGAACCAGTTCTGCGAGTCATGCCCATGCCCAAAGATACCAACCGTTTTGGTACCGTCTTTGGTGGTGTCATACTTTCTTACCTCGATATTGCCGGAGCTTTAGAAGCCCGGAAAACTGCCGCGTTAAATTTTGTTACCGTTGCCATGAACAAAGTGGAATTTCACCAGCCGGTGTATGTGGGTGACCAGGTATCTTTTTACACAAAAACCACGCGCAAAGGAACGACTTCTATAACTGTGGAAGTCATCGTCAAAGCCTTTCGTTATGACAATCCGGCTGAAGAAATCCAGGTAACGTCAGCAGAAATCACTTATGTAGCAGTCGGTGAAAACAGGGAACCGATAGCCATTCCATAACCGGGGTGAACCGGAACAGATTTTTAATTCTAAATGCTTTCATTTGCAATAGAGAAAGGTCAAGATTGAGGTTAAGGTTAAGAAAATTTTCCCGCTTTTATCTTTAAAATTCTTGACTTAAGCTCAATCTTAATCTATACTTCTTCATTTATCAACTTTTTCTTTCAACCTCAAATTATTAAAAAGAGAGGAAATAAAAATGTCAGGTGAAATTTGTACCCAATGCGGCAAGCAACACGGTTTGCTTCCATCGGTGGTAAATAAATGGCATCGTTGTTCCAATTGTGGATCTATTTATTGTGATGACTGCGGCAGAAATCTTCCCGGTAAGCAGGGAGTTTTTGATGGCAGTCGAGTTTGCCCGCGCTGTGGCAATCGAACAATACTTTGGTGATAACAATTAGTTTCAGCAAAGTTATTTCGCTAAATTTAATCGAGGTCACAACATGTTCTTAATTCCAACATCTCTTAAAATAGGTGTAGGTAACGGCTGGATATTCATGAGTGTTTTCTTGCTTCAGATGACGGTCATTTTGTTTTTGAACAAACAGGCAGGGGAAAAAAGCCATATCCCGGCGGAGATAAAAAGAACTAAAGCAGAAATATGCGCGGGTTACTTCGCTAATTTTATTTGGCTTTTAACCCTGGTTCTTTCTGTTTTTTTGCCGCTTCAAATAAACACATACTGGTTTTACATTGGCTTTTTTTTGTTTCTTTTCGGTTTAGTAATATTGTCATTCGCCACTTTTGACTTCATAACCACACCCGCGGACCAGGTAATTTCAAAGGGTGTTTATAATTTTTCGCGGCACCCCATGTATTTGGCGACCTTTGCTATTTGTATCGGTACCGCAATTGCCTGTTTTTCCCGGCTATTTATTCTGCTGACAATTTTGATGGTTGTATTCTTTTATATCGAAGCAGTCGCAGAAGAAAAATATTGCCTCAATAAATATAGAGAAGATTATCTGGATTATATCAACAGAACGCCAAGATGGCTGGGCGTACCAAAAAAATAGTATCCCCGGAAAGAACAGGTTAATTATCGTTCGTACAATGCCATTTGCTAAAATAGAATTTTGTGATACAACCCCCAAGGATTGAAGCGGCTAAGGCATTATCCACAAGATCAAATAATTGCTTCCCCATTCAACATAAAATAGAGAACAACCTCTTATACAAATTTCAATAAAATTACTGGACACCGTTATAAATATTTTGTATATTTGGTTATCACTTAGCTAACCTATAAAAAAGAAAAAAATCAACCTGCAACAGGAGAAAAAGTTTGAGCTTTTGTACTGCGATCAATTGTATGGACGGACGTGTCCAAATTCCGGTGATTGATTTTCTGAAAAAAAGATTTAATGTTAAGTTTGTCGATGTTATTTCTGAACCCGGACCCAATAAAATTCTTTGTGAAAAAGCAAACTTGACGCTGATAAATTCCATTTTAGATCGTGTAAAAATTTCTGTTGAAAAACATCAATCCGTGGGATTGGCAATTACTGGGCATTTTGACTGTGCGGGAAATCCCACTAACTTTGAAAAACAGCGTGAGCATATTTTTGAATCAATTAAATTGCTGCGGCAACATTATGCGGAGATACCCATCATTGGATTATGGGTTGATGAAAATTGGAAAGTTCATGAGCTGCCTGATTTAACCGTAGAGCACGCAAAGTAGGCGTAAAGAAGGCAATAAAATCTCTGTCCAAAGAGATAGCAAAATTTGAATTGCAGGAGAAGCTTTCAATTTATATATTGCCTTTGATTTTTGTTCAGCCAATCATTCACATCTTTTTCTTTCGCGTCCCTTGCGTTAGCTTTGCGCTCCTTGCGGCAAAAAAAAATTGCGTTTAAAACAATCTTTAAAAGGACTCGACAAAATGACTTTTTTGTACTTAAATTCAAATACTATGGGAACAGGTGATCAGAAACTCGGAAAAAAATTGTTGACTATTTTTAT
>NBLI01000006.1 GCA_002084535.1 Candidatus Zhuqueibacterota bacterium 4572_119 | reverse complement strand
CTCTTATGAATATCTTGACAACACGCCACCATCAATAAGCGAGATTGAGGCTTTAGATGAAAACCATGTCGATTTAACTTTTAGCGAAGCTGTTGAAAAAGCTTCGGCAGAAAACTCGACTAATTATTTCATAAGCGAAGGAATTAGTATCGAATCAATAACATTGGATGGCAATAACACTACCGTACATATTTTAACAAGCTCACACACGCCGGGTATTTACCAAATCGTTGTTAATAATGTTAAAGACCGGGCAATATTGCCCAATACAATATTTCCAAACAGCAGCGCGGAATATGAATATATCGACAGAACTTCTCCTGAAATTACTAATGTTTCATCGTTAGTGGAGAATGATGTTGATATTACTTTTAGCGAACCGGTGGAAAGGGCTTCAGCTGAAAACACAGACAATTATTCAATTAATGGAGGAATCAATGTTTATTCAGCTACCCTTGATGATAACGAGAAAGTGGTTCACCTTTCAACCTCGTCACATAATCCGGGTCAATATACCCTGGTCGTCAACAATATAAAAGACCAGGCTGTAAATCCCAATACAATTATGCCCAACAGCACATTCAGCTACCAATACGTGGATTTAACACCACCTGAAATAAGCAACATTGAAGCAATTGACGAAAATCATGTTGATGTTCTCTACAGTGAATTAGTTGACGGGGCAACCGCTGAAACTATTTCGAACTATTCAATTAGTGGTGGGATCGAAATAGTTTCAGTAGCTTTGGATGAAAGCGGGAATTTAGTACATTTGACAACTTCGGCTCATATTCCCGGTAGTTACACCCTATCTGCAAGCAACATCACAGACAGGGCAACGAACCCAAACGCAATTCTTCCCGGCTCACAATTTGTTTATGAATATATCGACCGGACTCCTCCCGAAATATCCGATGTTATATCATTGGATGAAATTCATGTTAACATCCAGTTCAGCGAATTAGTCGAAAAAATATCCGCCGAGAACATAGCAAATTATTCAATTGACAATGGCATCCAAATTTTTTCAGCAAGCTTGAATGAAACAGGTGATTTGGTACAGCTTACAACTTCAACCCATACGCCAGGACAATATCTACTGACAATCAATAATGTGAGAGACAGAGCAGCCTCGCCAAACACCATTTCCCCGGGGAGTCAATTCAATTATGTTTACATTGACCAAACTCCTCCAACTCTTAAAGATGTTGTTGCTGCCTACGAAGACAGTGTAGATATAATTTTTAGTGAAGCAATTGACAAAGGTTCAGCAGAAAATATATCGAATTATCACATTGACAACGGAGTCGAGATATTGCAGGCAAGTCTTGATCAAAATGCTGAAATAGTTCATTTAAAAACATCAATACATCAAGAAGGCATTTTTCACATTACCGTGAATAATATCAAAGACATTGCTGAAATCCCGAATGTCATTTCACAAAACACAACACGCGAATATGAATACATTGACACATCACCGCCGGAAATAATTGAAGCAGTCGCTATTTCGGAAAATCAAATTGAAGTTACGTACAGCGAGAAGATTGAAGAATTATCAGCAGAAACCATTGCCAATTACAGCATCAACGGCAATATTACCGTCTCTCAAGCCGTATTGAACCCTTCGGAAGAAAGTGTGATCTTGCACACCAGCATTCACTCAGAAGGAAGTTACCGATTGACAGTAAACAATGTCAAAGATTTGGCTGCCGCCCCAAATTCAATTGCCCCCGGAAGTTTCATTGATTATGAATTTAATGATACCAGCGCACCCGAAATAAGCACAGTGAACGCGCCTGTCGGGGACCGAGTTGAAGTTACATTCAGTGAGCCGGTTGAAAGTGCGTCTGCTGAGAATTTAAATAATTATTCCATTAACAATGGTATCGATATTTATCAGGCAGTTTTAGCAGAAAACAATTTAACAGTACTGCTATCAACATCCGAACATGATGAAGCCCTTTATTTGATTACAGCCAATAATATTAAAGACAGGGCGAGTGTTCCCAATACAATTGAGCCGAACAGCAGCCAGGAATATCAATATACCGACACCACGCCACCAGAAATAGTTCAAGTCAACGCACCAATAGAAAACCATGTCATTGTTGAATTTAGTGAAACCATCAACAGATCCGATGCTGAAAATATTTCCAACTACTCAATCAATGGGGGAATCACTATATTACAGGCTAACCTGGATGAAACGTCCAAAATTGTGAATTTAACAACAACATCACATATCGAAGCTGATTATACTATAACCATACAAAATGTCAGGGACAGTGCAAACAATCCCAATACAATCCAACAAGGAAGTTTTTTCGATTATGAATATATCGACACAACCAAACCCGTCATTCTAAACAGCACAGCTTCCGCTGAAAACCAGGTAAAGGTTGAGTTCTCTGAACCGGTTGAAAAGCTGTCAGCCGAGACTATCTCAAATTATCAAATAAATCCCGGCATTACAATTCACCAGGCTACTCTGACTGAAAATCAGCGCACGATACAATTAACAACTTCGGCTCATGGTGAATCCGTTTATACAATATATATTAACAATGTTAAGGACAGGGCTAATAGCCCAAACACAATTGCTGATAACAGCAGTGCGCAATATCAATTTATCGACACAACTCCTCCGGACATTGTAAATATTCAGGCTGTCAAAGAGGACAGTGTTATTATTACCTTCAGCGAGAGTGTTGACAGAACTTCTTCCGAGGACGTATCCAACTATTATATTAATGAAACAATCAACATATTATCAGCCTCGCGTCAGGATGATGGTTTGACCGTTAGCCTAACTACTTCTCCGCATGAAGAAGGGAACTATTCATTAACTGTCAATAATGTCAAAGATCAAGCTTCAACGCCAAACACTATAGAGCCCAACAGCACTTTCGGGTACGATTATTTGGATACGTTTGCACCGCAAATTTCCAGCGTAACGGTTTTATCAAATGATCTACTCGACATTACTTTTAATGAACCAGTATCACAAACTTCAGCCGAAAATTTAGCCAATTATTCTATTTCTGGAGGTATTACCGTTAACAATGCAGAACTGGACCAGAACCAAACCACAGTACATTTAACAACATCTTTTCACAACGAAGGAGCATATTCTGTTTCGGTGAGCAACGTCTTTGACCGGGCAACGTCACCCAACAAAATCACTGATGGTGCTACCAAAAACTATAACTATGTCGATACTATTTCTCCTGTAATAGTAACTGCCTCGGCACCAGGGAGTAACATGGTTGAAATTATATTTAGTGAGCCTGTTGATAAAATATCATCGGAGGACATCTCTAATTATAGCATATCCGGGGAAATACTCATTACCGCTGCCGAATTGGCGGATGACACTCTTACAGTGCGACTTACAACGACAAGCCACATCGAAGGAAGTTATACACTAACTGTCAACAATGTCAAAGACAGGGCACAAACACCCAACAGTATTTTACCGGGCAGTACATTTCAATACAGTTACACCGACGAAACAAGACCGACTATTTTAAACGTGACCACAGTCGATCAAAATCACATCGATGTCATATTCAGCGAAAATGTTGTCGCCGCATCAGCAGAAAATATTGGCAATTACTCCATCAACAATGGAATTATAATAAATCAAGCCATTTTAGATAACGACGGTCAAACAGTCCATCTCTCAACAAGCACACACCAATCCGGGTATTATATTATAATTATTGATAACATAATCGACCTGGCGGAAAACCCAAACACAATTCTGCCGCACAGCTATTTTTCATATCAATACCTTGACGGCACGCCACCGAATGTTTTAATGATTGAAGTATTAGATGCGACTCACGTTGATATTACCTTTGATGAGAAGGTTGACAAAACAACATCAGAAAGCCTGGAAAATTTCAAAATCACCAATGTCAGCCACCGGGACCAGGAAGCTCTATATTTTGATAACAAAGACCAACTCCACGGTGGCAACGATCCCATTTTTGACAATGACGGGAATGACATACCATCAAGGGATGTTGGAGTTGTACAACTGTCACTTGACTCAAACGAGAGAACCGTCCATCTTCAAACAGAAGAACACCAAGCCGGTGAATACATGCTAAACATCAGCAATTTAAAAGATAAAGCAAACAATACTATCGACAGCTTAAACGTATTGTATCATTTTAAAGATACTATTCCTCCAATTGCCACGGATGTAATGTCAATTGACAGAAATCAAATCGATGTAGTATTTTCAGAGCCAGTTGAACAAAATAGTGCTACTAATATTGAGAATTATCATATTGATAAAAACATTCAAATACTAAATGCCGTCATCATCCGAAAACTCAATATTGTACACCTCACAACCACAGATCATAAAAGTGGGGATACTTATAATTTAACAATTAACGGCGTCACTGACATGGCAAAGAAACCAAACACCATTGCCCCAAACTCCATTGTTCAATACACCTTTATTGACCGCAATCCTGAGCAACCTAATAAAATCGACTTACTTTCAGTTACGAACGATGGGATGGGGGGCTTAATTCTGGAATGGGAACAATCTGGCGAAACAAACATTACCGGGTATAAAATATATTATGGAACTGAACCTCAAAATTATCACACAACCCTGGACGCCGGAAATGTTACACAAAAAAGCATCCCAAACTTAATTGATGGTATCGAGTATTATTTTGCGCTCACCTGCTATAACAACTATGGACAGGAAAGTGACTTTTCAAATGAGTTGAGCGCCACGGTTGAAGTCATTGATGTGACTCCGCCTGATATAAACGCGGTAACAGCAATGAACGACACTGAGGTTGTTATCATTTTCAGTGAAAAAATCAACAAAGCAATTGCCGAGTTGGATTCTAATTATATAATCAGCCCTGGCATACGGGTCAATTCAGCGGTTTTGCATTCCAATGGAGTTATGGTTCGATTAAACACGACACCCCATCTTCCGGGTGATTACGAAATTAAAATCCAAAACATACAGGACCTGGCTCCGAATCCAAATGTGATAACCGAAAATGCATCCGCGCATTACGCGTACTATCCAAACGACCAAATCGCGCCATACGTCCAATCATTCACTATTGTTAGCAGTACTAATATTAAAATAAATTTTAGTGAATACTTAAACAAAGAGGCAGCAGAAACAACTAATAATTACCAAATTAACAATAACATCATTGTTCAAAGCGCGGTTTTGGATTCCACGAAGCAAATCGTGAATCTTTATACCAGCGAACACCAGACCGGGCTGAATTATTTGCTAACTTTGAACGGGATTGTTGATTGCGCTCTTCCACCAAACTTTATTAATCAGGACACAAAACTTCAATATACTTATATAGAAAGCGATCCCCAGCCGCCGGAATTATATTTTGTTCGCGCCATTGCAGAAAATATGCTAGAGATAAATTTTTCAGAACGAATTCAAAGAACAGACGCCGAAAATTTGAACAACTATTTTATTAACAACAATATTAATGTTTTGAGTGCTGAATTAAATGAAAACCACAAATCGGTAATCCTGGAAACATCCCCTCATGTTCCGGAATTAACATACGTAATCAGCGCGCAAAACATCCATGATTTCGCTGTGCCTCAAAATTCAATTGGTGAGAATAATTCTTACAAATACTATTATCAACCAAACGATTTTGATAGTCCCATGATTATTTCAGCCAGTGCAGTTAATGAAAGCCAGGTTGACGTACTTTTCACTGAGTATCTGGACAGATTCAGTGCGGAAAATTTAGCCAATTATCAAATTAGTAAAAACATCAGCATCATCGAAGCCAGGTTAGATAATGAACCGAACATTGTTCACCTGACAACTTCATCGCATATCAGTGGCGAAAACTACCAACTATCGATTAGCGGTATTAAAGACATTTCGCCAAATCAGAATATCATCGCCAATGAATCAACTATTGAATATGAATATTTATATACCGACAGGGAACCGCCTTTTGTAGAAAGCTGGAGCCTGGACAATGCTACCTGCTTAAAATTGAATTTCAATGAAATAATTGAAAGAGCTTCTGCCGAAAACCTGAGCAACTTCAATTTTAATGGCAACATCGCATTGATGGACGCGATTCTGGACAGCAGTTTAAAAACCATCACCTTAATCACATCGGAACATTTGGATGGCGTTTCTTATAAACTTAAAATCAGCAACCTGCGAGACCGTGCAGAGCAACCCAATGTATTGGTGCAGGACATTGAAATTGATTACAAATACTGGTCAGATTCGCCAATTTTCAGTTCAAGCTTGACGCCTCAAAACTACCAGGTTGATTTTTTAACTGTTGGAGATCCATACTACATAGATAGAAACTATGAGATTAATAAAATTCCCGAAGGACTGGCAAATTGTTTGTGGATAAAAACAGCACAGGAAGATTTCCAGGACACAAGCAGCACTTTTCTAACCTTTCAATTAAAGGACAGCGCCAAGGTCTTTGTTGGATTTGATAGTCAATCGGCAAACTACCCGGACTGGCTTGTTAATAATTTTTTCAGAATTGGGAAAAAGCTTGAAGTTGCTGGATCAGCAAATGGGCTTGACCTTTGGCAAATGGATAAACAATCCGAAATAATTACCTTAGGTGGGAATAGCTCCCCTGGGGCTGAAAATGTAAATAGCATGTATGTTGTCCTTGTTCAGAGTCAAAGTACCGGATATTTAGCCTTGCCCGATGGGATGGATGACCCGAAAAATATTGAAGTCGTGCAAAACTACCAACTATTTCAAAATTATCCCAACCCGTTTAACAGCTCCACCCGCATCAGATATGATTTGGCTGAAGACGGATTTGTCGAAATAAAAATCTTTAATGTCCTGGGACAAGTTGTAAAAACTTTGGTAAGCCGCCAGGAATCAACAGGACGCTACCTGCTTCAGTGGAATGGGATTAATAGTAACGGATCATGCGTATCGAGTGGGGTTTATTTTATTAGAATGACAGTAAGGACAACAAAAAGCAGTAAAAAAGATAATGCGATCTATTCAAAAGTCAGGAAACTGGTTTATGTAAAATAATAATTTGATTTTAAAATTCAACAAGTCCCCCTCTCCCTATTGTTGCTAAAAGCCTGGCATGATTATTCCTGCCAGGTTTTTTATTTGCTGCTTGAATTGAAAAAAAACATTGACTAATTATATTTAATTTTCTATATTATTTATTGTTTCATATATATTTATGTGGACAAATCCTATCACCTAACACTTAAAAATGCAATGAAAAAATATAACTTTCTTTTATTGTCCCTTTTATTACCAACTATTTACCTCGCTGGCGTATCATTTGGGCAATCACTCAGCCTTCCGGTTGATAGCTACCCTACACCAGCAATACAACCTGCCGCACAAAACCAACAAACTCCTCAATCCAAACAGCTGCCGCTTTACGGTAGTAACTTCTTTAGCAAATCAAAAAGCATGGAAAACATCCTTGCTTTTGGGAGCGGGACATTTCCTTCAGATTATTCGCTGGGTCCCGGAGACAGGCTGGGTATTTACTTGTTGGGAAAAAGCCAGCAAAATTTTGAAGTCATAGTCAACGTAGAGGGTAAAATCTTTATTCCTACTGTGGGCGTTTTTTATGTCAACAATCTAAAAATCGAAGACTTTCAAAAATTTTTAAAAAAAGAACTCACCAAATTTTATGACAACTTTACTTTAGACATCATGTTGATTGAAGCAAAGCGCTTCCCGGTGATTGTGGTAGGCGACGTAAATTATCCGGGGAAATATTTTTTATCTTCAATCAACACAATACTCGACGCCATTGTTATCGCGGGAGGTTCAACACCACACGGGTCATTGAGAAATATCGAAGTTTTTCGTGAAAACAAACTCTGCACAACCATCGACCTCTACCAGTTTCTGATGAAGGGACAAACAACCAATGACTTGTTCCTCAGCCCCAAAGATAAAATAGTTGTCCCACTAATAAATGACATCGTTTCTATCGAGGGCGAGGTAAGGCGCCCAGCTCGTTTTGAGCTCAAAGCATCAGGGGAAGAAAAGCTATCAGATATTATTGAGTTGGCAGGTGGCTTCACAGATTTGGCGCTCACCAATAAAATCGAAATCAGCAGAATGCTCCCCAGTGGAGAGCGAACTGTTCTGTATGCTAATTTCCAAACTATTGCCAGAAATGACACCTGTCCCTCGAATTTGATATTAAAAAACAACGATAAAGTCAGAGTCTTCTCCATCAAAGAACAAACACATCCCCGGTTTGTTTACATTCACGGAGAAGTGAAAAGACCCGGTAAATATGAATTTGAAGAAAACCTTCGAATTTCCGACCTTATCTTAAAAGCCGGAAATTTAACACGCAGCGCCTTCACGCTTGAATGCGAGGTTGCCAAAGTCGATCCCAAAAAAGCGACAACCTTTCTAAAGCTGGAATTAAACAAAATTCTCAATGACTCATCATGTAGTCAGAATGTTTTATTGGAAGAAGACGACCGGGTTTTTATTCGCAGGATACCGGAATGGGAAGTTGGACCGATTGTCGAAATTATTGGTGAAGCCCGCTTTCCGGGAATATACGCCATCACCGAAGACACAACCACTTTGAGCGAAGTCATTAAAAAAGCTGGTGGATTTACAGATGACGCTCTCATTAGAGAAGCCACGCTCATCCGAAAAAGCTCAAAAATATCCATCGACAAAGAGTACATGCGACTCAAACAAATACCAAGGGACCAGCTTTCAAAAAGCGAATATGAATACCTGGTGATGAAAGAGCACACCCGGGACATCGGCAGAATTGTGGTCGATTTTTACAAATTGCTTGTTCTCAACGACACGAGTGAAGATGTAACCCTGAAAGACGGGGATATAATTAATATCCCAGAAGCGCCAAATGTTGTTTACGTTACGGGTCGTGTATCTCGCCAGGGAGGCGTTTTATTTGAGCCAAACAAGAGCATTAAATACTACCTGAAAAAAGCCGGAGGTACAACCTGGGACGCGAAGAAAAGAAAAATTAAAATAACAAAAGTTACTGGGGAAATTATCGACGACGAGGATGTATCTCAATTAGTACCGGGAGACATCATTTGGGTGCCCAGGAAACCTGATCGTGATTGGTGGGAAATTTTCCGGCAAACTATCGCAGTAATCGCCCAGGTCGCCACAGCTTACATCGTTGTTGACCGGGCAATATTGAAAGAATAAAAAAGCTATGGAAGACAATAAAAACCAGGAAGTCAATCTGCTGGATTATTTAGCGATTATCATTGAACAAAGAAAAAAAATATTTCGGAATGTTTTCGTTACAGTGTTGCTCATTGCAGCTGTGTCGCTGATTCTTCCTGGCTATTACACGGCGAGAACGACTGTTTTGCCACCGGAGGACACAAATTCCAACGGGCTTCTAACAGCCTTGTCCAACACTCCCCTGTCTAATATTTTATTGGCTGAATCAGGAACTACTTCAGACCTGTTTGTTGAAATTTTAAAAAGCCGCTCCGTATTGGACGGTGTCCTGCAAGAACATTTCAAATATCCTCGTGGTAAAAAAAACGCGGTGTCCAAATCGCTCAAAGACATTTTAAGGGTTAAAAGCCTGGAAAAAGGCAGAAAGAAACTATTAAAAAATGTTGATATACAAGCATCCAAAGAGGGTATTATTCGCATCGATGTTGAGTTAAAAAATCCTGAGCTGGCAGCCGACGTTGCCAACAGCTTTGTTGTTCAGCTTGATAAAATCAACAAACTTAAATCAACATCCCGGGCAAAAAACTCGCGGCTTTATATAGAAAACCAATTGCAGCTTACAGAAGAAAAGCTAGGAACTGCGTCCAAAGAGCTGGTGGCATTTCAGGAACAAAACAAAGCGGTTTCACTGGAAGAGCAGACCGAAGCAGCCATTAAAGAAGCGGGCGAACTAAAAGGAAACATCATTGCCAAAGAAGTTGAGCTGGGCGTAGCGCTGCAATCCCTAAAACCGGATCATATTTCAATCATCAAATTACGCAAAGAGCTTGAAGAATTGAACAAGCAATACAATTACCTTCAGTACGGCGACGACAACAATCCGGAAAAGCAAAAAGAATTTTATATCCCGTTTTCAAATGTTCCTGAAATTGGGCTGGAATTGGCTCGATTAACCCGCAATGTAAAAGTTCAGGAAACAGTGTGGGAACTGTTAAATCAACAATATTATCACGCGAAAATTCAGGAAGCGCGGGACACTCCTACAATAGAGGTTTTAGATATAGCAGTTGTTCCGGAGACACGAAGTAAACCAAAACGAAAATTGCTCGTTCTTGTTGGGGGATTTTTGGCAATTATGTTCAATATCTTTTGGGTTTTTGCAAAGGACTTTTATGAAAAATTGAAAAGCGATCCGACATCAAGTCATAAGACAAATAATATTGTCAATAGCCTAAAAAGTGATTTCTTTAGCGGGAAAAATTTTTTCACCAATATCCAAAACCGGTTTAAACGCAATAAAAATCAACATTAGCTATTATCGCTCATTCTGTTTAGACTTCGGTTTCTTCCAGCATTTTTTTTAGAAGCGTTTGAGATACTACTAATAACCAAATTTAAATTTATGTATAAAGCTTGTTAATAAGTTATGGGATTCCAGTAGCCGTCAAAAAGAATGGCGGAACAGGAATGACACCTAATCCATATTTTTCTAAAAACTGACAACTAAAAGTCAAAAGAAGTTTCATCAATTTTTTTGAAAATTACTAATCACCCGGTGAACAACCTCATACAGAGCAGGAGAGTTAATATTGAAGATTGTATCGATAGTCGGCGCCAGACCCCAGTTTGTAAAAGCAGCACCAGTTTCAAAAGAATTGCGAAAAAATCATGAAGAATTAATTTTGCATACAGGTCAGCATTACGATAAAAAAATGTCCAAAATCTTTTTTGACGATTTGAAAATTTCCAAACCCGATATAAACCTTGGCATCGGTTCCGAATCGCATGCCAAACAAACGGCAGAAATATTAGTGGGAATTGAAAAGTATCTCATTCAGGAAAAGCCGGACTGGGTGATAATTTATGGAGACACAAATTCCACTCTGGGTGCCGCACTCGCTGCCAGCAAGTTACACATAAAAATTGCTCATGTTGAAGCCGGTTTAAGAAGCTTTAATATGAAAATGGCGGAAGAGATCAACAGAATCGTGGCTGATCGCCTATCAAATTTGTTATTTTGCCCAACTGATACCGCCGTCAAAAATCTCTCCAACGAAGGGATAACAGATTCTGTTTACAATATAGGCGACGTAATGCTCGACGCAGCCGTCCAGTTCGCGCCAATCGCTGAAGAAAAAAGTAATGTACTTAAACAACTCTCTATTAAGCCTAAAAGTTATATGCTGCTTACTTTGCACCGCGCGGAAAATACGGATTATTTTGAAAACATGGAGAGCATTATTGCTGCTCTAATGGATTCTAAAGCACAAATTGTTTTCCCTATCCATCCCAGAACTGTCAAATATTTGAAACAATACAATCTATACGACGTCGTAAAAAAATCCAGCAATATTTTATTAATCGAACCGGTAAGTTTTATGGACATGATCGTTTTGGAAAAAAACGCGTCAAAGATACTCACCGACTCTGGCGGTATTCAAAAGGAAGCTTATTTTTACAAAGTCCCCTGTGTCACGATGCGGGATGAAACAGAATGGGTGGAAACTGTTGAGGACGGTTGGAATATTGTTGTCGGAGCTAATTACGATAAGATTCGCGAAGCCATTGAAGGTTTTTCGCCGAGTTCTGTTCAGCAAGGGCACTACGGCGATGGCAACGCGAGTGGACAAATCAAAAAACTTCTTGAAAAATACAATTAATAGTCTATAAACACAAAACAGTCATCTTAAAAAAAGGAATCATCTTATGGGAATTCAAGTGCCGTTTGTCGATTTGAAAACACAATATCAAAGTATTAAAACAGAAGTAAACAAGGAAATTCTTTCTGTTATCGAAAGCTGCGCCTTTGTTAAAGGACCCGCAGTGAAAAAATTTGAACAGGACTTTGCCAGCTACTGTAATGCTAAATACTGTGTTGGTGTTGGAAATGGATCAGACGCGCTCTATTTGGCCATGAGAGCCATGGACATCGGTGCTGGTGATGAAGTTATAACCACCCCCAATACATTTATTGCTACTTCAGAATCAATTTCTCAAACAGGCGCAAAAGTTGTTTTGGTAGACATTAATCCACAAACTTACAATATCGACGTAAACAAAATCGAAGAAAAAATCACGTCCAAAACAAAAGCGTTGCTGCCCGTCCATCTTTTCGGTCAACCTGCTGACATGGATCCGATTTTAGCCATTGCCAAAAAACACAACCTGCTCGTCATTGAGGATTGCGCCCAGGCACATGGAGCAACTTACAAGAGTAAACGAGTTGGTAGTTTCGGCGACGCCGCGTGCTTCAGTTTTTATCCTGGTAAAAATCTTGGCGCCTATGGAGACGCTGGCGCGGTGGTAACTAATGATGAAAAATTAGCCGAGAAAGTTGCCATGATCTCTGACCATGGGAGTTTGCAGAAATATGTACACCAGATGGAAGGCGTAAATTCACGGCTCGACTCTGTTCAAGCTGCTGTGTTGAATGTTAAATTAAAATATATCGACCAATGGAACGCGAGCCGGCTAAAAAACGCGCACACTTATAATGAGCTTTTAAAAGATGTGGCCGGTGTTATAACGCCTTATGAACTGGAGGGTACAAAACCCGTTTACCATCTCTATGTCATCCAGGTGGAAAACAGGGAAGAGCTGGGCAAAAAATTGTCGGAAAAAGGAATTGGCAATGGCATCCATTACCCGTTTTCCCTTCATCAAATGCCGGCTTATGAATATCTGGGATTAAAACAAGGGAGCTATCCAGTCGCTGAAGAATTCTCACAAAAAATCATCAGCTTGCCCATGTATCCCGAATTAACTGAATCGATGATTGAGTACGTCTGTGAAACCATTCAATCGTCTATTTAATCCGTAAACATCATCAATTGTGTATCAATTAAAATTAGTATATTTATAGCTATTAAATCTCGCTATATCATTCCGGTTCCGCCGTTTATTGGCGGATACCGGAATCTTATAATCTAAGGGGGGATTGAGCCCCCGCTTAATTGCCGGAGATTATTTTTCATGATTTTTAGCCGGAAAAACCATTGCTTATTTATTTTAATCATCGGTTTACTTTTGCTAAATTATAGCAAGTCTCCGGCGCAAGCTCCGTATGTTCAAATGAGCCATCCTGTTTATTCTTTCATCGACAGAATGGAAGTCAAACATTTTATGCCATTCGCGTTAACAGCAACGCGCCCATTATCACGGCTGGACGTCGCCAGGCTTTTAGTATCGGTTTACGACTCCAGTAATCAAGGAAAAAATCTCAACAAAACCGAACGCAGACAACTTGAATTCTTCCATTTCATTTTTAAAGAAGAAATTGAACGGGAACACAAAGTTGCCATAAAACATGAACCATTAATCCAAAAGATAAAGCAAAACAAATTTGTCGCCAGGATATTTCCAAGAGTTTTGTATAAAAATAATAGAAATTTTTTTTCCTGGCAGAGTGACCAGGTGAACATTTTTTTTGATCCGGTTTATCGATACAAAACAACTCATACCCACCTTGATACAGCCAGTCAGAAAGAAAAAACCAACCACTTTACTAACGGATTTCAGATTTGGGGATATTTGAACAATTATTTAAGTTTTTGGGTTGATGTCCGTGATAACAAAGAGTGGGGCACAAAAACTTATCAAATGGGTAACTATACTTTGCCAGGGCTGGGTTTTGTACGCTCCACATCACCGGACTTTATTTACCATGACGAGACTCAAGCTTACATCAAACTTGGCTTTAAAAACCTTCAACTTATCTATGGTAAATTTGATAATTTCTGGGGAAATGGCAGAACCGGCGGCTTGATTCTCTCGGATCAGGCAACCTCTTATGACCAGTTTAAATTGGAATACAAACATAAAATATTTAAATTCACCAGCATCTACGCTCAACTGATCGATTATCATTTTCAGACTGAAGACCTTCTGCAACAAAAAAAATACATGGCAGCCCACAGGCTGGAAGCGGCTCCGTGGAATTGGCTCAATCTCGGTTTGTCCGAGACAGTGATTTTTAAAAGCAGGAGTTTTGAACCGGCGTATTTAAATCCGGTCATGTTTTTTCGCAGCGCCGAACATTACCTTGGCAGCCCGGACAATATGATGATGGGAATGGACTTCAAAGTTACCGCGATTCGAAATTTAAAAATTTACGGTGAGCTATTAATCGACGACATCACCACAACTAAACTGGGTACAAATTGGTACGGAAACAAACATGGCTTGCTCGGTGGAATTTACTGGGCGGAGCCTGTTTGGATTAATAACTTAGATTTTGCGGTTGAATACGTGCGAATCAGGCCTTTTACTTATACCCACGAAGAATCAATCCAACACACGCATTACGGGACAGGAATGGGACATTGGGTTGGACCTAACAGCGACTTGCTGCAATTCAGTTTTATCTATCAGCCATCAATGAGACTCCGATTAGAGGGGAGTTTTCGTTCTATCCGAAAAGGTGGAAATTCAACCTACAAAAATTTTGGGGGTGATATTGATCAACACTGGGAAATAGGTGACGGTTTTTATCCAAAATTTTTAGATGGTGAGCACTTGACAAGAAGCGTCTATGGGATAAATATTTCTTATGAATTATTCAATAGCCTTTTCTTCCGCTTTGATTTAATTTATGAAAACAATAATGTTGATTCCGTGTTAAGTGAAAATTTTAGCGCGACAACCCTTACCGCTTCAGTTGGTATTAATTATTAGCTTATAGCGCATTATGGAGCCAAAAAATATTGACCCGAATGACAAAACAGAATAAAAACTCATTACCAAAACAGGAGAAGCCGCAACAAGAAAACCTGACAACAATTCTTGAAGGTGCCAAGATTGATTTGGCGGGCAGAATTTTTAATGCTGCTATTCGCTATTTCTATGTCTTTTTATTGGCAAGATTCCTGGGCGCGGAATTAATGGGGATATTTTTTCTTGGTATTATTATTGTCGAGATAAGTGGTGTTTTTTCCCGCCTTGGACTGGAAACCGGTGTTATCAAATATGTGTCAATATTCTTAAGTCAATCCGACGATCAGAGAACCAAGGGCATAATCAAAAGCGCCCTGTTATTATCAGTAATGACGAGCATCATAATTGCTATCGTATTGTTTTCCTGCGCTGAATTTATCGCGAACGATATTTTCAAAAAACCCGGTCTAAACTTAATTTTGAAAATTCTATCTGTTTCTTTGCCTTTTTCTTCAGCTATGTTCATTTTACTTTCAGCAACACAGGGATTTCATACTTTGAAATATAAAGTCTATGTAGAGTTTCTGACAAACCCGGCCTTAAACATTTTTTTGCTTATTCTGATTTTCGCGATTGGTTTTAGTTTAGAAGGCGCTGCTCTAACTTTTGTTTTCGCGTTTTTTTTCTGTTCTTTTTTATCGTTTTATTTTCTCAAAGTTCTGTTCCCCGGCATCACATCGAGCAAGCTAAAAACCATATTTGAAACAAAAAAACTAATCAAATTCTCTTCGCCATTAATTTTAATTAACCTACTCAGTCTTTTGATGATGTGGACAGATATTTTGATGCTGGGATATTTTAAAAGCGGCGCGGATGTGGGAATTTACAATACTGTTGTTAAAACTGCTTTTTTTATTAATTTTATCATCATGTCTTTTACTTCCATCTTCGCGCCAAGAATTTCAGAGCTTTATTTTAACAAGCAGAAAAAAGAGCTGGAGGCTTTATTCAAAACCGTTACCCGGTGGATTTTTGGAATGAGCATACCTTTGTTCATTATTATCGTCATCTTTGCAAAAAACATTCTTTCACTATTCGGCGAACAATTCATATCAGGATCCACCAGCCTGGTAATTCTCGCGGTCGCGCATCTGGCAAACGCTTCAGTCGGCGCTGTGCGGTATGTCTTAATGATGTCAGAAAATGAAAAAATAGTGATGTATAACACGGTTATTTTTAGCATTTTAAATATTTTATTGAATATGATCCTGATTCCTAAATATGGAATTAATGGCGCTGCCCTGGCGACAGCAATTAATCTTGCGCGCAATTCGTTTGAACCTGGTTCACTAAATTTGAATAAGTGGAAAAATGAGTTTAAATCCAGTCATAATTCTTGGAATGCATCGATCTGGGACTTCCCTTGTGGCGAGCTGCCTCGAAGACCTGGGTTTGTTTATTGGAAACAAAAAAGATACGAATTCTGAAGCCTGGTTCTTTTTAAATCTCAACAACTGGATGCTGCGGCAAACCAATGCCAGCTGGGATAATCCCTACAACTTCCAGTTTTTAAACGCGACCATCCGTGAGCAAATCATCCGGGTTACAGAGTTTCACTTGAAAAATTTCTTTACCAGACAAAAATATCTGGGCTTATCCAAATCGCTAAAATATAAAAGCATCAAGGATCTCGATTTCCCCTGGGGCTGGAAGGATCCGCGCAATACGTTCACTTTCGAAATCTGGAAAGATATTTTCCCGGAAGCAAAAATTTTACATGTTTACCGCCATCCGGCTGACGTGATTCGCAGTTTGCAAAAAAGAGAACAAATCGAAAAACAAGAAACAAAGCGCACAAACCGTAGATCGTTTGTGAATCGCGTAAAAGAAATCTCAACAAAAGGTACTGTTCCTTACCAGCTTTCAGTACGAGCCGAGAACCCGGACGAGGGGTACAAGCTATGGGAAGATTATGTAAATCAGGCTTTTCTTATTGAAGAAGAAGCCCGGAATAAAATTATTCACATCAAATATGAAAACTTCGTTCGCTACCCTGAACGGTTATTAAAAAAAATTTTATTGTTTTTGGAGATGGAAAAGGAGCCGAATCAAATCGGGCAAGTTATTAAAAAAGTTAATCCGGATCGGATTTTTGCTTTTTTAAAACACGATGAGACAATAGAATTCTTTCAAAAAAAATACGCGCGAAAAGAGCTCGTTGAAAAACTTGGCTATGATCAAATTTCTTAAACTCAATAAATAATTTTTTTAGCTTCTGTTGAAACGCGAAGCAGATATCATATATCGGAAAACCGATTGAATTCAAAAAAAAAACATGAACCACGAGTTGCCATTATCATCTTAAATTTTAATGGCTATGAAGACATTCATCTGTTAAAAAGCGATAATAATATTGGTTTCGCGGGCGGTAACAACCTGGGGCTTGAGTACGCGCTAAAAAAAGATTTCGATCTTTTTCTATTATTGAACAATGATACGGTTGTGGAAAAATATTTTCTCAACGAATTGATCAACTGTATGGAAAAAGATGCGTCTGTCGGAATTTGTGGCAGCAAAATTTATTATTATCAAAACAAAAGTAAAATATGGTCAGCAGGTGGCGGGATTTCTAAAATATTGAAACGGACTTTCCAGTATGGAGAGAATAAAATTGACAATGGGCATTTCGATCTGAAAA
>NBLI01000118.1 GCA_002084535.1 Candidatus Zhuqueibacterota bacterium 4572_119 | reverse complement strand
TTTCCCAAATAGTATCTCAGAATAATATTAATAGAGAAAAACATATCCTTCCGGCTGACTTTTTCATTGAGCTCTTCTTCATTTTCAACATCAGGAGTGGTTAAAGTTTCACCATCTGTTTTGAGCGCCATAAAATTCATCATAAATCCAACCAGCAGATTATCGCTAAATGCATCTGTAAAAATTCCCGCTTCAACTAAACCACCTGGTCCGTGCCGTTTGCGGCTTTTTTTTAATTCACCATAATAAGGGTGATCCAGCCTGGTTCTAAACCAGTAATATGCGCCACCAGCGCCAACAAAAACTTCTAATTGGTCATGAATTTGAAATCGAAATCTGGTTAGCACCGGGAAACCGTAAACATTCACTGTTTCCTGCTGTAAAGTTGTTGAATAACTGTACGGATCATAAATTGTTATCCATTCCGGATCGTGAGGAGTGGAATTTCCAAAATCAAAACCAACATGCAAGAGTTCCCAGTTTTTTGTCAATTGATACCCTATTCCTCCGCGGATGGTAAAGCCGGACATGATATCATTCCGAACCTCACCCAGCGGAAGTCTTAAACCAAACATGATTTCAGTATTAAATTCCCCCGGATTATCAAACGACTGAGCTTCCATTTTTTTTGCTACGCTCATTAACAAAACAAGACAAACAACCAGAACAGCAAACTTTTTCATAATAGCTCCCGCGACCGTAAGTTTAACAATTTAATTAAACACATAAGTCCATCCTAACAACCGTTATTTATACGAAACCAAAATGCTTTAATTTCAATAAAAATAATATCAACAGAATTCATTGTGGTGGAAGAAAATGATCAAAAAGCCGCTATTTAACCGCTTCAGCGGTTTCAAGATATTACTTTAATTTCAACCCTATGATCGGATACCGCCAAAGGATACGTCTGGCAATAACATGATTAATCAAATTGGCAGTTTTTGACTTTTTATTAAGGACTCATCGATATTGATCAAAGTCAAAATCCCTGCTTGCCCTTTTGGCGTCTGAAATCTACACTTTGTTAAATTGAATTTTAATATAGTACTAACTTTTTTTAATATCAAGTTAAATTTGCGCACACAAAAAATGTATTTTTTTTGACATTTCTATTTTGTACAATTATTGAACACCATTGTTCCGCCAATTTATTTTCGAAAACACTCAATTAAAATAAAAAATATTTAAACTGTTGAATCAGGTATAAAAAAAACCAGAGCCCTTGCGCCAGACTCTGGTTAATTTAATGCCAAAAAATTTTATCCACACTCGGAGTAGCCGCAACTTCTGCAAACCGCGCAGCCACTTTCCGGTTCTATTTGTCCTCCACATTCAGGACACGCGCCAAAAGAATTGATTAATGACTTTTGAACTTCTCTCGTGTTTTGGTATTGAGTCACTGCCTGCGCCAAAGCGTCCGCGCATGATGTAACTTTGTTCTGCCCAAATCCTGATGGCTTGTGACAGCTAATTCCTCTCAATTCCTTCTTCACCTCCTCCGGCGTTACCCCGCTTCTCCAGGCTAATGAAATCAACCTGCCAATCGCTTCGGACTGACTGGCAGCGCATACCCCCGCTTTACCAATCGTGCTAAATAATTCAAAAGGACCATTTTCGTCTTCGTTAATCGTTACATACATTGAGCCGCAGCCTGTGGTCATGCGAATCGTTTTTCCCGTGAGCACGGAAGGGCGTTTTCTTTTTGCAATGGTGGTCATGTCACCTGTTTCTCTTTTTTCTTCACTGCTGCCACGGTTCAGTACCTGGGTTTCCCGGCTGCCATCGCGATAGATCGTAACACCTTTGCAATTTAGCGTGTACGCCAGTTCATAAACTTTATAAACATCATCCACTGTGGCGGTATTTGGAAAATTGACTGTTTTGGAAACCGCATTGTCAACATATTTTTGAAAAGCAGCCTGCATGCGAATATGCCAGTCCGGTTCGATATCATGTGAAGTTACAAATATCTTTCTGAAAATATCCGGAATTTCCTCAAAATCGTGAATGCCGCCCGTGTCAGCAATCTTCTTCATTAAATCATCCTTATAAAAACCAGCTTTTTTAGCTGTCTGCTCAAACAGCGGATGGACTTCCGCGAGTTTGTCATCATCCATGACATTTCTCCAGAAACTCAACGCGAAAAGCGGTTCAATTCCAGATGAGCAACCGGCGATAATGCTAATCGTACCTGTGGGCGCGATGGTCGTTCTGGTCGCGTTACGAAATTCAGCGCCATTTTCTTTATAAATACTTTTATTAAAATTTGGAAAAACTCCCCTTTTCTTTGCTAAGTCAATGGATTTTTTATCAGCCTCATCCGAGACAAATTTCATGAGTTTTTCTGCTGTTTCAATAGCCATTTTGCTATTATAAGGAATGCCTAATTTGATCAATAAATCAGCAAATCCCATAATGCCCAAACCGATTTTACGGTTATTCCTCGTCATATTTTCAATCTGCGGCAGGGGAAATTTATTTTTATCGATGACATTGTCCAAAAAATGTACCGCGGAATGAACCGTTTTTTTCAAGCGCTCAAAATTAATTTGCGTGTCTTCAGCAAACTTTGACAGGTTGATTGATCCGAGATTGCAACTCTCAAAAGGCAGTAACGGTTGTTCACCACACGGATTTGTGCTTTCGATTTTCCCAACTTCGGGAGTCGGATTGTGTTCATTGACACGATCTAAAAAAATGATTCCCGGCTCACCGTTTTTCCATGCCATTTGAACGATTTTGTCAAAAACTTCTCGCGCGTTTAATTTGTGCA
The DNA here is from genome assembly GCA_002084535.1 of Candidatus Zhuqueibacterota bacterium 4572_119. GTDB lineage: Bacteria > Zhuqueibacterota > Zhuqueibacteria > Thermofontimicrobiales > Thermofontimicrobiaceae > NBLI01. The sequence continues at coordinate 3,224 of NBLI01000118.1, read as the reverse complement.
GCGGTTTCTGATTTCTGGGATTAATGACATCAAACTCTTCATTATTTTGAAACGCCTTCATAAAATCTTCGGTTAATCCCACTGAAATATTAAAATTATTCAACCGGCTATTATCTTCTTTGCAGGAGATAAAATCCATAATGTCAGGATGATCGACCCGCAAAACCGCCATATTCGCGCCACGACGTGTTCCGCCTTGCTTAATTGCTTCTGTAGCCGCGTCAAAAACTCCCATAAATGATATGGGACCACTGGACACGCCTCTTGTTGACTGGACAATATCTGTATTGGGACGGATTCTGGAAAAGGAAAAACCAGTGCCACCGCCGCTTTTATGAATCAAGGCAGTATTCTTCACTGTCTCAAAAATACTTTCCATTGAATCCTCAATGGGTAATACAAAACACGCGGACAACTGTCCCAGTTTTCTGCCGGCATTCATCAATGTTGGTGAATTGGGAAGAAATTCGAGATTTGCCATCATGCTGTAAAATTCACCTTCAGTTTTTTTAACATCCGCCTCCGCGTCATAATTTTTATCAGCTGACGCGATGAACTGCGCGATTCTCATAAACATCTCTTCCGGGGACTCGATGACGTTCCCTTTTTCGTCTTTCAATAAATACCTTCGCTCTAATACCGTTATCGCGTTATCACTCAATTTTACTTTGGGGAAGCCTTCATTTTTGCTTTCGTCGTCCAAGGCGATTGACTCGACTTCGACATCTTCCGAAGACTCTAATAAATCTTTTTCCTGGTGCTCTTCTGTTTCAGGGGAAACATCTTGCTGAATCGGTATTCCCCTAAACAGGTTCATAGTTTCAGAATCTTTGTTTGCTATTGCTGACATAATCCATCCTCGCGCTTTGCTGAAATTAGGGTATTGTTGCGATTTATAGCGCTTTAAAAATTTATAAACGCGAATACAATATAGCATTCTGAAATGTTATTGTCAAGTAAAAAATTAGATTAATTTACAATATTTTGTATGGTTTCAAGATTTTAACACAATATATAGTTGTATGAACCAGTGTTTCCAAATTCAAATATTTATCCCCGCCAATCTGCCATTACTTTATAGAAATTGCTTGACTTGTAATTAAATAATATTTATATTAACTCGCTTTAAATGCTTTTGTTAGACATAGTTATTTTTCAGCATTAGAAATTATTTTGCTTCAATTAAAAAATCAAAACTGATAATTCAACAATATATATTTTAATATAATACAATAAGTTACACCATCATCAATAAAATTATTTTGCTGAGTTTTAATCATAAAAACAACGCGGAGTTTTTCCACTTGACAAATAAAGAAACAGATGAATATTATATCAATCAGACAATAGAATTAGCCCGCAATGGAATCGGGAACGTTAATCCGAACCCTCTTGTCGGGTCAATAATCGTAAAAAACGGCAGTATCATCGGAAAAGGTTACCATGCACGTTATGGCAAAGAACACGCGGAAATCGTTGCTTTGAAAGATGCCGGGTCAGAGGCTCACGGCGCCACACTCTACGTTAACCTTGAACCTTGCTGCCATTACGGTAAAACACCACCATGTACCGACGCCATTATCAAAGCCGGCATCAAAAGAGTTGTGGTGGGAATGGTTGATCCAAATCCTCTTGTCAATGAACATGGGATAAAAATTCTCAGGCAGCACGGAATTGAAGTCAGCAGCAAAATCAGCCTTAAAGAATGTGAAACATTAAACAAAGTTTTTATCAAATATATTTCAACTGGTCTGCCGTATGTAACAGTTAAAGTTGCCCAATCAATCGATGGAAGGATTGCCACCCGGACCGGTCATTCGCGATGGATCTCATCTGAACCCGCGCGAAAACTCGCTCACCGCATTCGGGCTGAAAACGATGTAATCATCGCCGGAATTGGCACAGTTATAAAAGATGATCCAAAGCTCGATGTCCGGTTAATCAAAGGGAACAACCCTACCAGAATAATACTGGATAGCGAGTTAAGGATACCTTTGAAAAGCCAGGTTCTATCAGACGGAGAACAACACCAAACTATCATTGCTACCGTTTCAGATGATGCGAAAAAAATTGATCAAATCAGACAAACGGGCGCTGATATCTGGCAGGTTGAAGCAGATGAAAATAAGAGAATTTTCATACCCGCTTTAATGAAAAAAATAGCCAAAGCTGAAAAAAGCGCGGTAATGGTGGAAGGCGGATCGGGCATCATTACATCTTTTTTGAAACACAAAATGGTTGACTATTTAGTTGTTGCTATCGCGCCAAAAATTCTGGGATCAGGAATTGAAGCGATTGGAGATTTGAACATTCGCAAAGTTGATGATAGCCTGCGATTAATAAATCAAAAAGTCAGCAAAGCCGGACCCGATGTTATTTTTGAAAGTGATGTTGTTTTTCCGAATGAGTCGGGGAAAGGAAATTAAATATTTCGATCAAATAACCTGTAGCCTATGAAAATTAGCGGCTAAACAGTAATGAGTCAACTCTAAAAAGGTAAAAATTAGGTATTTTCCAAACAAATCAAAAACTGTTTATATTGAAGTTATAGCATCATAATTTATGAAATATCTTAAAATACCTGGTTTTTAGAATGGGCTCAGTAATAATTTCCAAAAAACCTATAAAGTGACTTTATGTTCACCGGAATTATCGAAGAAATTGGTAGTGTAAAAAATATCCAAAAAGCCGATCGCAGCAAACGGTTTGAGATAAACGCGCAACTGGTCGTGGAAGACCTGAAAATAGACCAGAGTGTGGCAGTTAATGGTGTTTGTCTGACTGTTGTCGCCGTAGGTAAAGACTTTTTTCAAGCGGACGCGGTGGAAGAAACACTTCTCAAAAGCACATTGTCTGATTTAAAATCTGGAAGTCCGGTTAACCTGGAAAGAGCCCTTCGTTTGCAGGACAGGCTTGGCGGGCATTTGGTCCAGGGGCATGTGGATTGTACCGCGATCATTAAAAGCTTAATACGGAATACGGATCAAAACACGCTGGTAGTGCAAATCCCGGAAGAAATCAATAAATACACCATTGCAAAAGGCTCAATTTCCATCGACGGGGTAAGTTTGACAATTGCTGAAAAAGATAATAATTTTCTGACCATGGCAATTATTCCCCATACTATTAAGCACACAATATTTCAATTTAAAAATCCCGGGGAAACGGTTAATATCGAGGTGGATTTTTTCGCGAAATACATCGAACAGTTTTTAAACACGTCC
>NBLI01000117.1 GCA_002084535.1 Candidatus Zhuqueibacterota bacterium 4572_119 | reverse complement strand
GCGCGCCAGTTTTGATTTCACCCACAATTCCGGAAAAACAATTATTTCCCTGGGACTATGATATTGTGTTTTCGTCCAGCGATACAGCCTATACAGGGATAACCAATCCAAGCAGAATTTATGACGATACATATACCCGAATAAATCGTAAAGATTTGCTGGCATATCAACAGTTTAATTTTAAAGTAATTAATCGGTCATTTCCCGATAGTTCAGGAAATTATGAAGAACTCGATTTATTGGTACATGATGTAAATGGAAATGATCAGTTTGACATCGTAGGTGACCGCATTATTGCCGGACCGGTCAATAATAGTGGAACCTGGGCTGGTACAGCATTCACCATTACCTTCCTGGACAGCGTAAATTTACCACAGCCCGGTGATGTTTACCGGCTGACTTTTCAACGTCCGTTCTGGGCAACAGATTCTATCCTGTTCAGCACTGCTTCTTATGATTCGCTGCTCGACAGTGACGATCTTGAAAACGTGATGGATAAAATCAAAGTCGTACCTAATCCCTATGTTGCCACAAACGCCATGGAACCGTCAGTAGCCAATTTTTATCTGAATCAACGGAGACGGCTCATGTTTACAAATATCCCGGCACAATGTACCATTAGAATTTTTACAATAAGTGGTGTTCTCATTGATAAAATTTATGTGGACAATCCGGTGGAACAAGGAATTGTTCATTGGGATTTGTTGACCAAAGAAGGTTTGGATATTGCCGCGGGAATGTACATATATCATGTTAAATCGGATCAAACCGGTCATGAAAAAATTGGTAAATTTGCTGTTATAAAATAGAAATTTGGAAATAGTATAGTACTTTTTTATAGATGAAAGGTAAAACAAATGAATAGAGTAAGTTTGAAAATAGTTGTAATTGCCATTATGATAATGGTAATCAGTTATTCATTCGGTTTTGCTCAGAAGCCATATCGTGTCGGTACAACAGCCGCGAACTTCTTGGAAATCGGCTATGGCAGTGCTGGTATTGCCATGGGTGATGCTTACGTGAGCGTGGCAAATGATTTGTCTTCCGTTTACTGGAATCCAGCGGGTTTATCCTATATGGAGAGGAGCGAAGCGCAGTTTTCCTATCAGCCGTGGATCGCTGATATTAATACATCGTTTGTTGGTGTCGGTATGGTTCTGCCGTCTCTGGGAACGTTTTCCCTGAGTCTGATTCAGGCCGGATATGGCGATATGGAAGTTACCAACCTGGATATGCAGGACGGTACAGGCGAGTTGTTTACCGCTTCTGATTTTGCCTTTGCGATTTCCTACGCTCGCCGTATGGCGCAATGGTTTGCCTTTGGCGCATCAGCAAAATATATTTCTTCAAAAATCTGGCATACCAGTGCCAGTGCTTTTGCTCTTGATCTGGGAGTCATCGTGAATACCCAATTTTTCTCTCCCACTGGCAAACGCGAAGACGGTATAAATATCGGAATGAGCATTTCAAATTATGGGACAAAAATGAAATATGACGGACTGGACCTACTATTTCCAATTGATATTGAGCCTGAACAGGAGGGGAATTACCGGGATCTTGAAGGTAAGTTTAGCCTGCAATCATGGGAATTACCGCTGATTTTTCGCATTGGAATGTCCATAAATCCCATCGTATATGAACAGCACCGGTTGACGCTGGCAATCGACGCACTTCATCCCAATAATAATGCTGAATCCGTTAACCTTGGCGCGCAATATAAAATTACTTTGCCCAGTACTGGTGATTTCTTTCTTCGCAGTGGATACAAAGCGAGTTTTCTTGATGATTCAGAATTTGGATTTACAGCTGGTTTTGGTATGATTTTGAGATTGATGAATAACATGGCATTAAAAATCGAATATGCATACCGGGGAGTCGGAATTCTTGGAAACGCTCATGCCTATTCTCTCGGAGTAACTTTTTAGTATCAAATTAGGAAAGAATGAACTTTATATAAAAAGGTGCGGTTTGATAAATTGCTGCATCTTTTTTATTGTTAGTCAGAAAATGTTGTCGAGATCATTTTAAATTGAATGAATATATGAGTCAACTCTAAAAAGGTAAAAATTAGGTATTTTCCAATCAAATCAAAAATTATTTATATTGAAGTTATAGCACCATAATTTATGAAAAATCTTAAAATACCTGGTTTTTGGATTGGACTCATATATGATAATTAAATATTGTTGAACTAAAATTAAAAAGAATATGAAGAATAAAAAAATAAACTTTAGCAAAATTGTTATATTATCCTCTGTTCTCATAATTTCTTTTTGTGCCAGAAAAACTGAACATTTGCCAAAGGATAAAATACTGGCGCAAATTGGTGATAAAATTATCACCGCGTCTGATTTCAAAAGGCGGGCTGAATACACTATCCGTCCCCAATATTGTAATCGCGATAATTACATACACCGGAAAATAGTTCTCAACTCCCTGATCGCGGAAAAACTTTTGGCTTTGGAAACCGGGGAAGATAATGAATTGACATCCACTGAACAATTTCAGGATTATCTCAAAGGACGACGTGAGCAATCCATGCGCCAGTGGTTGTTTTACAAAGATTATTATGACAAAGTCGTCCTCGATACAAGTGAAATCAGGAAAAAATACAAACTTGCCGGCAGGGAATACAACATTGAGTATGTGTCTCTCAAAGACAGCGCCATAGCACAGGAAATTCAAAATCAATTAAATAATGGCTCTGGATTTGATGAGGTTTTTAGCGGATTGGAAGATATTCCCCAGCGGAAGGTAAAATGGGAATCACCTGAGCATAAGACTGTTCATAACGCGCTTTATTCAGAAGAATTGCAAAAAGGACAGGTGATCGGACCGCTAAGAATTGAAAAAGATTATTATATGATTATGCGCATTGCAGGCTGGTCAGATTTTCGTTTTATTACTGATGATGATGTGCGAACCCGGATTAACGATGTTCGTGAAAAAATGAAAATGGAAACAGCACTGGCAAATTACACTGTTTTTGTCAAGGATTTGATGAAGGGTAAGCGGATTGAATTTAACCGTGAGACTTTTAAAAAACTGGTGAATATTATTGGTCAGCTCTACCTGGCAAGTTCAAAGGACAAAGAAAACGAGTTCAATAAAAGATTTTGGAATAAAGAAAGCGATGAAGTGATTCTCGATGCGGTTGGTAGTGAAATCGATGAAATTGCTGATGAAACGTTACTTGAAATTGACGGTGAAATCTGGACAGTTTCCCGCTTCAGAAAGGAGCTGAACATTCATCCCCTGCTTTTTAGAAAGAAACGGATGAAAAAACGTGAATTTGCTGAACAGTTCAAGTTTGCCATTGCTGATCTGATTCGTGATAAATATATCGCGCAGGAGGCGGAAAAAAGAGGATACGATAAAACTCCGGTTGTGGAAAGTAATGTGCAAATGTGGCAGGATTTTCTTTTGGCTTTGTACGGCAGGAACAATTATCTGGAATCTATTGGTAAAATGTCAAATTTTTATGAAAAACATCTGAAAGTCATTGAAGAAGATTTAAATCCATATATCGTTAATTTGCAAAAGAAATACCAAAATGAAATAGAAATAAATACTGAATTGTTTGAAAAGATTCAACTCACCAATATCGACATGGTTGTTTTGCAGAAAAATGTCCCTTTCCCGGTGATTGTACCAAATTTTCCATTAGTAACCACACATGACAGGTTAGATTATGGGCGGAAAATGTCATTTGAAAATTGACAATACGGTAGTAAACGATGAAAGGTGTTCAGAATGCAAAAAATGAAAATAGTATCCATATTTCTTATTTGCCTGGTTTTGATCTTGCATTGTGAATCCACGTCAACAGCTCCTAAAGAAACAGACGCCAATGGCATTACAGAAGACCTGAATCCTTTTGAGCAGAATGCGCTTCTGGGTAGAAGTATTAACCTGGGCAACGCGCTGGAAGCGCCGCAAGAAGGGGCGTGGGGAGTAACTCTGGATGCTTCTTATTTCCAATTAATCAAAGAAAAAGGATTTGATGGCGTACGAATTCCCATTCGATGGTCAGCGCACGCGGAAATCGATTCCCCATTTACTATAAATAAGACTTTTTTTTCCAGGGTGGATTGGGCAATTGAGCAGGCATTACAGAATAATCTGACTGCTGTGATAAATATTCATCACTACGTAGAAATCGCCTCCAATCCTGAAGCGCATAAGCAGCGATTTCTTGGATTGTGGAGCCAGATTGCCGAGCGTTATGCTAACAAACCAAAACAACTGTTTTTTGAAATCCTCAATGAGCCTAATGATAAATTTACACCAGCATTGTGGAATGTCTATTTGGATGAAGCCATTGATGTTATTCGTCAAAGCAATCCCAGGCGAACATTGATTGTGGGAACAGCTGAATTTGGAGGGTTGTCCGCATTGGAAAAACTTATTTTACCGGAAGCAGAGCAAAATCTCATCGTAACATTCCATTATTATAATCCTTTCCATTTCACGCATCAGGGCGCGGAATGGGTATCCGGTAGTGATGCCTGGCTGGGAACTACATGGCACGGGACAAACCAGGAAAAAATAGCTATCACTATGGATTTCGATAATGCGAGAATCTGGGCGCAACAAAATAACCGTCCGCTTTTTATGGGCGAGTTTGGCGCTTATTCACAAGCAGACATGTTGTCGCGATTCAATTGGACGAATTTTGTTTCGCGTGAAGCTGAAAAAAGAGAATTCAGTTGGGCGTACTGGGAATTTTGTGCTGGCTTCGGCATTTATGATTCCGATAGAGGTAGATGGAACGAATTGCTGGACGCGTTGATTCCCTGATTTTTTAAATCAGTTTTACTAATCAGCCATAAAGCCTCCCAGACTTAATGAAAAGCAGTAAAAAAAAGTGACTACACAAATTGCAGTTGGCTAACGATGTTGGATATTGTTACATAAAATAGCATAAAAATAAAGTGAGGAATAACCTGAAATCAGCAATGATTTTTTTTGTGAAACTTTGAGAATTTATGTCTTTCGTAGTAAAAATATATCAAGAGGATAAATAGAAAATTTCTATTAAAATATCAGACCGCTGACACAAAAAACTTGAACGCAGTTAATACACTCCAAATTAAGGAATAATAAAATGAAAAAAAGGGTGATTTTGGGATTAATCATTTCCCTCAATATTCTTGCCTTAGCCAATTGTCAGAATACAGATAAAAATCCGGCTAACAATGGCGATGATGATATTCCGGTACCTGAAGGCTATACGCTCTTTTGGAATGATGAATTCTCAGGCACAGAGATTGATCTCACAAAATGGGAACATGAGGTCAATGCCCAGGGTGGCGGTAACAATGAATTGCAATATTATACTGACAGGCCGGTCAACTCTTTTATCGAAAATGGTAAGCTGATCATTCAGGCGCTGAAAGAAACATATACCGGAGCCGAAGGCACGCGCGACTATACTTCCGCCCGTTTGCGAACGGCAAAAAAAGGTGACTGGAAATACGGTCGGTTTGAAATAAAAGCTAAATTGCCCTATGGGCAAGGACTCTGGCCCGCCATCTGGATGCTACCCACAGATTGGATTTATGGCGGCTGGGCTGCAAGCGGTGAAATTGATATAATGGAACTGATCGGGCATCAGCCCAACAAGGTTTACGGCACCTTGCACTATGGCGGCGCGTATCCGAACAATGTTCATTCCGGTGATTTCTACACATTGGCGGAAGGGAACTTCAACGATAATTTTCACGTTTTTACCCTCGATTGGGATGAAACTTCGTTCAAATGGTATGTGGACGGTGTTTTTTATCAGGAGCAAACTGAATGGAGCACAGAAGGACATGATTATCCGGCGCCGTTTGATCAGTTTTTTCATCTGCTGCTCAATGTGGCAGTCGGCGGAAACTGGCCTGGTAATCCGGACGCGAGTACAGTTTTTCCACAACGCATGGAAGTGGATTATGTGCGTGTCTTTAAAAAGACAGGGAAATAATCCATGTAGCTTTCAAGAAACTTGAAACAGCTATTAGCTT
>NBLI01000116.1 GCA_002084535.1 Candidatus Zhuqueibacterota bacterium 4572_119 | reverse complement strand
CCTTCGGGTTACAATAATGAAGAGAACCAACAATATGGTAAATATCGCGTAAAAATTTGTTGTTACCGCTTTTAGCACTGTAAAAAACGCGTCATCAACTTGCTGCGCGACGAGCAAGCCGGTCAACACAGCCCCCCAGCCGTTAAACGGGATCATCACACAAACCGGCGCGGAAGTTGAATGCGCCAGGTAAGCAAGTTTTTCGCGCGGCGCTTTGAACTTGTCAAATATTGGTCTGCCGATAGCGCCAATAACCAGGTTGATCAAATTACTTTCAATAAAAATTAACACGCCAATCACCCATAACATCAAACCAGCGTTTTTTCTGTTTTTCACCAAACCTTTTTTACTCACCCAATGAATGAAGCCCTGAACACCGCCGGAATGCTGCATCAAAATAATTAACGCGCCAACCATCATGCTAAAAATGATTACCTTGGTATTGCCGGAATCTTTAAAAATGTCAATGACAGCTTCCAAAGCATAACGCAAACCGGTCAGAGGATTCCAGCGGTGCATGGCTGTCCAGCCCAGCCAAATACCGAGAAAAAGTGAGGGATAAACTTGTTTGGTTTTTATTGCTAAAATAATTGCCAGTAAAGGAGGAAGAATCGAAATCCAGCCGTAGGTTTCCAAATGGTTCTCCTTGAGATGTGAGGTTATGAAATTCGCTTTATTAATGACACGAAAATCAGGTTGAGATTTTTTTACATAATAGCCAAATATAATTTAAAAATCAAGAAAATATTTAAAGTCCGGGTAACACCTCATTTTTGGGAGTATTCAAGATGTCGCACACTTGAAATTGTAATTGTTTATACTATCAAGAAACTTGAAACAGCTTTTTGCAATTAGCAGTTAGCTATTAGCTTAAATACAATTAGTTATGTCGTGTCATTCCAGTTCCACTGATTTTTGGCAGATACTGGAATCTCATGATTCAAAAAATAAGTTTCTCACATAAAATCAGATTCGTTTTTTGGCGAATCTCTGGCACTATCCAGGAACTCAATAAATATATTTATGATGGCACAATTTATTACTTAACTGAAGTGTAGGACATCTTTGTCTGCCACCAGAAACGGAAGTATTACAATTTCGGCACACGTTACTACCAATTGGATTCCATTTTATTTTCAAATATTTTAAATGTTTATCGGCTAAAATTCAATGCTCCCGCATCAGTTATTACCTTACTAAATATTTCAATATGTTAAATTTGGCTCTAATTAAATCATTGACTTTTAACAGAGAATTTTGTAAATTGGCAGATTATTTTTACAATAAAAATCATTAAATCCTGAATCAAAAAAGGCCTTATTCTATGAAAAAGTATCTCGTCACTGGTGGAGCTGGTTTTATTGGTAGCAATTATATTCATTATCTTTTTGAAAAATACTCTGATATTCAGGTTATCAATCTGGATAAATTAACATACGCTGGGAATCTGGAAAACCTGAGGGAAATTGAAAATCGCCCGGATTATCAATTTGTCGAAGGAGATATTTGTGATGAAAAAATCGTTGATGATTTAATGAAGGATGTTGATTATGTGATAAATTTCGCCGCGGAAAGCCATGTTGACCGGTCAATTGGCTCACCGGATGATTTTATCAAAACTGATGTTTATGGTACATTTGTTTTGTTGGAAAGCGCCAGAAAATATAAAATTAAAAAATTTGTTCAAATTTCCACTGATGAAGTTTACGGCAGTATAGAAAAAGGCTCCTTTGTTGAAACAGATCCATTGATGCCATCAAGTCCGTATTCTGCTTCAAAATCCGGCGCTGACCGGCTGGCGTATTCATACTTTGTAACTTATGATATGCCTGTTTTAATCACACGATGCTCCAATAATTTCGGACAGTATCAATACCCGGAAAAACTGATTCCCCTTTTTATTACCAATGCCATTGAGGATAAAAAACTGCCCATCTATGGTGATGGAAAAAATGTCCGGGATTGGATTTATGTTTTGGATCATTGCGACGCTGTTGATTTTATTTTGCATAATGGCAAAAATGGTGAGGTTTATAATATTGGCGGTGGAAATGAACGAAACAATTTGGAGATTACGGAGTTAATTTTAAATGGTCTTGGCAAATCGAAAAATTTAATGACCTTTGTAGAAGACCGCCTGGGACATGACCGTCGCTATTCGGTAGATTGCAGAAAACTTGAAAGTTTGGGATGGCGACCAAAATACGAATTTTCAAAAGCAATGGATCTAACTATTGATTGGTACAAAAACAATCAATGGTGGTGGAAAAAGATTAAAAGCGGAGAGTATCTCGATTATTACAAGAAACAATATAAAATGAAGTGATTGGGGAGTGGTGAATGGTGAATGGTGATTGGTGAGTGGTGAGTGGTTAGTAGAAATTGTAATTCATATTGCATATCCCTTGCTGTTTGTTATAATTTCCTTTAACAAATGTTTACGATTGCTCTGGTAACATTCTCCTAATTACACTTACACCTACACTTACTCTCGCTCACAATCTCAATCAAAATAAAACTAATAAATAATACAAATCATCAATCAACAAAAGTTAACAACGAATAAAAATGGAGAGATTATGGGATTAGTGGAAAAAATCGAAAACAAAAGTGCGAAAGTCGGAATAATTGGTTTGGGTTATGTTGGACTTCCGTTAGCGATTGAATATGTTTTGAGTGGATTTTCCGTTATTGGAATCGATGTGGATGAACGGAAAAAAGAAAAAATTGATAAAGGTGAAAATTATATCGATGATATCACTTCAGAAAAATGGGATAAAACAATAAAAAGCGGGCGCTTTATCGCTTCGACAAATTATGATTCTGTTCCTGATTTAGATATAATCTATATTTGCGTCCCCACTCCATTTACGGTAAATAAGGACCCAGACGTCAGTTACATCATAGATTCAACCAAGGGTGTTGCCAGTGGATTGAGAAAAGATCAGGTCATCATTTTGAAAAGCACCACTTTCCCGGAAACAACAGAAAAAATCGTTCTGCCGATTCTTGAAGAGACTGGATTAAAAGTTGGTGAAGATTACTACCTGGCTTTTTCACCGGAGCGAATTGATCCGGGTAACAAACAATTCACCACAGAAAACACTCCTATCGTGGTTGGTGGTGTAACTCAAAAATGTACTGATATAGCTGAAAAAGTTATCGCCCAGGTAGTCAACAAAGTTCACGTTGTTTCCAATCCCCGCGTCGCTGAAATGGAAAAATTATTGGAAAACATTTTTCGTAGTGTTAATATCGCGCTGGTTAATGAATTAGCACGGCTTTGCGACAGAATGGGGGGTGTCGATATTTGGGAAGTTGTTGAAGCCGCCGCGACCAAACCATTTGGTTTTATGCCTTTTTTCCCTGGTCCCGGAATCGGGGGACATTGTATTTTGGTTGATCCGTATTACCTGGCATGGAAAGCCCGTGAATATGATTTTCATTCAAAGTTTATTGAACTTGCGGCTGAAACGAACGAGGAAATGCCCTATTATGTTGTCGGCAATATCCGCCGCGCTCTGGGAAACGTAAACTCTTCCATTCAGAATGGAAAAGTTTTGATATTGGGTGTTTCATTCAAAAAAGACGTTGATGACATGCGTAATTCTCCGGCGCTAAAAATTATGGAGTTACTACTGCAACGGGGCGTTAAAGAATTGAGCTACAACGATCCTTTTATCCCTGAAATCAAAGTAGGTTCAAAAAAGTACCAATCATTGCCGTTGACAAAAGAGACACTGCAATCTCACGATGTGGTAGTTATTACCGCGGATCACTCAAAATATGATGCTGAATTTATCGTTGAACACGCGAATTCGATTGTTGATACACGTAACCTGACAAAAAACATTACTGATAATTTACATAAAATTGTTAAGCTGGGTTCGGGACGTGGATTTTATTCTGATTTGTTAAATGGCGCATAATAATTATAATTGATATTTATCTTCATTATAAATATGCCATAATTTGAATTGATTTATTCATGAAAAATTGACAGGGGCTCCAGCAGCCCCTGTTGCTTTCAACAACAAATTAAACTGGATAAGATAATTTAAAATTAAAGTGTTGCGTATATTCATTTCGTTGAATTGGATTGTCAGGAAGTAATGCCAAAACAAATTGAAAAAATACTCCTTTTTTGCAGCGATTTTATAACCATCAATTTAGCGTATTGGGTGTGGGTTACATTACGTTTTCAGTTAGGATTTTACACAGAACAGTCGGTACTGCAGAGCGGTTTCGTCATGCTGATACTTTTTTTGTACTGGCTTCTGCTGTTTATTTTTTTTGGATTATATAAATCCTGGTATGCCCAATCCCGTTTTGATGAATTTGTTGTGGTGCTTAAAACTATTTCCATCGGCGTGATTCTCATATTTGTTTTAACTTTTGATTTTTCGATTGATTTACGAAACCTGCCATCAATAAGCAGAATTATCATTATCTCATACTGGCTGATGCTTGTCTTTTTTGTCAGCGCGGGAAGAATTCTTTTAAGAACAATTCAGCGCAAACTATTAGAAAAAGGGATAGGCAGACGCAACACGCTCATTATTGGCTGGAACAGTAAAGCCCAGAATTTGTATGATAAAGTGAAACAGGCTCCGGCGCTGGGTTATGAAATTGTCGGATTTATTAGCAATTCGCGGGATAATATCAATAAAAAATATAAAGACTGCTCTGTTGTTGGGACACTTAAGAGCATCGCCAGCATTGTTAAAAGCAAACAAGTAGAAGTGATTCTGATATCCGTTAAAGTCAAATCACCCAAACAAATAGTCAACATCATTTCGCGCTGTGACAATCTGCCGGTCAGTCTGAAAATTGTCCCTGATCTGTATGATATTGTCATGGGTTATGGCAGAACCAATCAAATATACGGAATGCCGCTGATTGAAATATTGCCACAAATGATGCCCGCGTGGGAAAAGCAGGTTAAACGGTTGATCGATATTGTGGCTTCTTTGATTGTACTTGTTTTATTTTCACCATTCTGGTTCCTCATCGCGGCAGCCATCAAGATTGAATCAAGGGGACCGGTATTTTTCAAACAAAAACGTATCGGTTTAAACGAACGAGTATTTAAAATTTATAAATTCAGGTCGATGGTGGATAAAGCCGAGAAATCCACCGGACCGGTTTGGGCGGGAGAAAACGATCCCAGAATCACTTTTATTGGCAATATTCTTAGAAAACTGAGGATCGATGAAATACCACAATTCATCAATGTTTTGTTCAATGACATGAGCCTGGTTGGTCCCAGACCAGAGAGACCCTACTTTGTTAATCGTTTGAAAAATGAAATTCCATTTTATTCCCGGCGCCATCGCATGAAACCGGGAATTACCGGATGGGCTCAGATTAAAGGGGGCTATGATACCACCATTAAAAATGTGAAAAAAAAATTGCAATATGATCTTTTTTACCTGGAAAATATGTCTCTGCGCATGGACTTGAAAATCATTATACGGACAATTTATACCATGATTGCCGGAAGAGGCAGATAAGCAAATTAAAAGATCAAGCATTTAAATATTTTACTTATTAATCAAACATTAATATTTTATAAAAGCACGAGGCAACCGAAATGCTGGATATGAAATTCATTCGCAATAATGTCGATAAAGTAAAAGCAGCCATCGAACAAAAAAACGATATTGCTGAAGTTGACAAGCTAATTGAATTGGACGCGGACAAACGAAAGATTCTTTTTGAAGTTGAAGAATTAAAACACAAAAGGAATAAGGTATCAGAAGAGATTGCTAAACTGAAAAAACAAAAACTTGACGCGTCAAAAATCATCACCGAGATGAAAGAAGTTTCAGACAAAATCAAATCCTTTGATGAACAGGTAAAAGCCCTTGATGAGCAGATCAATCAAATTCTCATTCAAATCCCTAATATTCCACACGAGACAGTTCCGATTGGCAAAGATGAATCAGCAAACGTAGAAATAAAGAAATGGGGTGACTTACCTGAAATCGATTTTAAACCACAAACCCATTGGGAAATTGGAGAAAAACTGGGAATTCTCGATTTGGCAGGCGGG